>CAZAOW010000057.1:0-4388 GCA_964487075.1 Candidatus Woesearchaeota archaeon
CAGAAGAAACGAGGGAATTTTTTTCACGATAATCAACTATTATTTTTTGTTTTACCGAATCCGGTTTTTTTGGATTTAACGCGGCTGACGAACTCTTTGAAAAAATGTCAAAAAATTTTGCGGACATGTTTAGAAAAACCTCCCAATTTTTTCCTGCTTTTGTTTTATTTCTTTTTTTCCCAAACCATCTTTAACTTCTTCCACGGCAGAATGCATCTTTTTTTCCCTTGAACGTGAAACATAATAAAAATTTTCATCCCTCGTGTTTTTTGTTACAAGCATCACGAGTTTTCCTTTCATCAATCTCGCCGTTCTTCCCGCGCGCTGAATTTTTCTTATTGCAGACGTTACCGGCTCGTAAAAAACAACCATGTTGACTTCCGGAATGTCCAAACCCTCTTCGCCTATTGAAGTCGCGCAAAGAATGTTTATTTCCCCCGAGGTGAAATCAGCGATTATTTTTTTCTGCTCTTTTTGATTCAAACCTGTTTCCTGAGAGTTAATTCCGGATTTTTTCGTTTGTCCTACGAAAATTCTTGAAATAACACTTGGATTTTCATTGAGCTTTTTTGAAACCAAAGAAGCTGTATCGCGAAATTGCGTGAAAACCAAAATTTTTGCCTTGGTGTTTTTTAGAATTTCTGAATTAATTAATTCCTGCAAAACCTGAACTTTAGGATGTTCAATATTTTTCGCCATCAATTCTTTCGTCTTGCTGAAAACAAACCCGAACTCCTGGCTTGAAGTGAGGGAAACAACACCCTTGCTCTTTCTCTTTTTTGCTTCGTCAAAAAGTTTTTCAAGATACGCGTTGAAACCGGAAAGGGTTTGAGTTTCCAAAAGTTCAAGAGCGTGCTGAATTTTTATCGCCTGCGCGCAGGAACTCGCCGCCGAATAATAACTGAAATTTCCTGTGTTTCTCGCCAAAATCGTAGAGATTTTTTTTTGAAGATTAATCAAGGAGATTTTTGTCGCTGGTCCGAAAAGAAGGTTTCTTTGCTTTAACCCTTCGGCATACCTGTCAAAAATTCTTTTCAACACGTTTCTTATTTCTTCAAAACTTTCCGGGAAATCAACGGGAATTTTTTCAAACTCCAATTCCTGCAAATAATTTTTCACATCCTCGCTGCTTCTTGTTCTTATTTCAACAGATTCTATTGAAAGATTTTTGCAGATGTCTTTTATTCTCGCCGCCTCGCTGCCGGGCGACGCCGTGAGACCGAGGATTCTCGGATTTTTAGATTGCTGTTTGTATTTTTGGGCGACGAAATTATAATCGTAATTTTTCAAACATCTGTGCGCTTCGTCTTCAACCAGCAAGCACACGCCGGATAAATCATACAGATTATTTTTCAAATCGTTCGCGATGCATTGCGGCGTTGAAAAAATTATGCTGGAACTTTCCCAAAATTTTTTTCTTTCCTTTGGAGAAACAGAACCCGTGAACAAGCACATGTCTGCGAACAAATCGGAAAGATGGCTTTCAAAATATTTTAAATGCTGTTCTCCGAGGGGGCGGGTCGGAGCAAGAAAGAGAATTTTTTCAAGAGGGAATTCCTTCAACCTTTGAATTGAAAGCATTAGCGCAATGAGAGTTTTTCCCAGACCTGTGGGCAAGACGACAAGGCAATTTTTTTCAACGCACCTCTGAAATATTTTTTCCTGATAATCTCTCGGGGAAACATTTTTTAGAAATTCCATTTTACATTATGAAAAATACAACCCCCAGAGCAACAAGCGACAATGCTGCAAGCAAAGTCCAGAGCGCGATTTCGCCGAAGAAAATTTTATTTCCGTCCAATTCAGAAATTGGAAACATGTTGAAGAACGCGTAAAAGACGTTGAGTTTCGCAAATTCGGGGAATCCGATTAAATATCCCAAAACCGCGAAAAGCAAATTTGCGAAAATTCCCGAAGCCGCGATATGTCCTGTTTGCGCCTCTGACATTTCAGAATACGAATACAATCCGTGCCTTTTTGCCGCTCTTGCAATTTTAGGTTTGACATCAAAGGTTAAAATTGCCAACCAGATAAAATAACCTAAGGAAAGAACAGAGGTTATAACCGGGAGAAACGCGCCTATAGGAACAGGTTTTTTGAAACTTTTTGAAGGATGAATAGCGCTGTATGAAAATACGCCAATCAAACCGTATCTGTACAACTCCCAAATTTTATTTTCAATTTTCGCCTCATAATGATAAGCTGAAATCTCTTTTGCGACGATATTTATCATGATTACAAGAGAAATTGAAATTATTACGGGAAAAACCAATTCAAAATTCCAGATGCTCATTGCAAACGACAAGACAAGTATTGATACAACGATTAAAGGAATCTCTTTTTTCCCCAGCATTTTTACTTGAAACAAGGCGGAGTTATAAATTTTGTTGTGGGAAAAATTATAAAGCGGAAAGATGTTGGAGAGGATGGGAAAGAGTGGGATTGAGCTAATTTTATTCGCGACGATTGTTTTATTTTTTGCTGTTTTGCTGGCGGGAAACATTTCAGCTGCTTGGGTTAATATGTCAGATGGGTTTTCAATTTCTGTTGCAGGTGCCAATACTCCTTCTGGAATCACAACCAATGGTAGTGATTTCTGGATTATTGACCCAACAGATGATTTTGTATATCATTTTGATAAAAACGGAATCAATCAAACAGACGGCTTCAAAATTTTAGCCGCAGGTTCAACCACAGGAACAGGGATTACAACAAACAATTCTGATTTTTGGGTTCTTGATAATACTGACGATTTTGTATATCATTTTGATAAAAACGGAAACAATATAACCGACGGATTTTCGGTTTCCGCTGCAGGTGCACTCCTTGCAGTTGAAATTGAAACAAATAATTCCGATTTCTGGGTTGCCGAGAATAGTGACGGTTTTGTATATCATTTTAACAGAACCGGTGGAAATTACACAAGCGCATCCACGAGTTCCATTAATGCAATCGGAGAACCAGGCTTCTCAACTTCCGCCGTCGGCGTGGATGCTCCACTAGGCATTACAACAAACAATTCTGATTTTTGGGTTTCTGATGCTCTTTCTGATGCTAATAATGGTTTTGTATATCATTTTGATAGAAATGGAAACAACATAACAGACGGATTTTCAATTTCCGCTGCAGATTTAACTTCCCCTTCGGGAATTACAACAAACGTGACAATCGGCGGAACACCCACTGATTTTTGGATTGTTGATGGAACCGAACTTTTTGTGTATCATTTTTCTCAACTTAAACTTTCAATAAATTTTGTTAACCCCCAAACTAATAATACAAATGCTTCAAATGCAAATCTAAATATAAATTATTCTTTTTCAAATAACTCAAAAATAAATTCAATTTGGTATTCCAACGATACCTATTCTGTTAATCTTTCATTAGGAAGCGGTGGAACGTATTTTAATATGACAAACATAACTTGGAGCGAAGGAAAACATAATTTAACGATTTATGTTAACGACTCCGCAAACAATTTGAATTTTTCCACGATTTCATTTACGACTGACACAATTGCACCGACGATATCTTTTGTCTGCTCCCCTTCAAGCATTAATACTGGAGACACAATCACATGTTCTTGTTCCAGCTCTGATTCTATTTCGGGAGTGCAAACAACAGCATACACAGAAAATCCATCAACAACAAATACTGGAACGTTTTCTCAAACGTGTTCTGTTACTGATTTTGCCGGAAACTCCGGAACCGCAGAAGCAAGATACACCGTTGAAAGCAGCAGTTCCTCTGGAATCGGCGGAGACTCTTCCAACGGAGATTCCGGAACAAAGGTTGTTGAACCAATTGCAGAAATAACAAATTTAATCACCTCAATATCTCCGGAGCAGACAGCGACAATTTCAAATTTAAACTCGGAAAAGACCTTCATTAGCGAAATTAAGATAGATGTAAAAGAACAGGTTCAAAACATCAAGATGGATATTGCGGCATATGACGAAAAACCAGAAGATATCGTCGGAGAAACAGAAGGTACAACATACAAGTATTTGAAAATAGTCGCCGAAAATCTAAACACTAATCTGGAAAAGGCAACAGTAATATTCCAGCTTGAAAAATCCAAGGTGAATGAAAGTTTCGATAAAGAAAATATAGCGCTTTTCAAATTTAATGAAACTTCAAGTGAATGGATGGAGTTAGAAACAAACTTTACTAACGATGACGACAAATATTATTATTACGGTGCTGAATTGCATTCCTTCAGTTATTTTGCAATCGCAGAAAAGGCGAAGAATGCAGTTGAAATTCTAACTGAGAAAATTACAGAAAGTTATGATGCGGCGAGCAAACACTTTTTGAGTCTGATTTTATGGTGGATTGTTTATTCAATAATAATAGTTTTAATCATGATTGTATCTGTTTTGCTTGTT
>CAZAOW010000058.1:0-4372 GCA_964487075.1 Candidatus Woesearchaeota archaeon
TTTTATCTTCTTCTCAAAACAACAACCAGTAAAATCAAAGTTACCATGAGCAAATTCGCAATCATCAAATAAGCGCTGAGTTTCATGAAATTATCGTCCTCATAAGAGTTTCCCTGAACTGCGTTTCCCGCGACTGAATTTGTCTGATGAGTGTTTGTTATTTCTCGCGGATAATTGTTTCCCGTTTCTCCGCTCGGATAATTTAAAGTTATTTTTTTGAAGATAGCGAAATCTTGGATTTCTTCATTGCTTCCGTCCTCAAAATTCACTTTTGCGATTATTTGATAATTTCCCGGTTCCGCATTTCTAGGAATTCTTATTTGGAAATTTTTTTCAAATCTGTCATTTTCGTCAAATTCTTCCAAACTGAAAATTCCGCTTGATTCCAGAATTTCAAGATTTGGAATTCTGATTGTCAGATAAACGCTTTCTTCGTCTTCGCTCCCGACGTTTTGTCCTTGAACAAAAATATCCAGAATTCCGTCGGGATAAATTATCTCCGGGTTCACAACAAAATTGCTAATTTTCACTTCGTGCTTTTCTCTTTTTATTTCAACCGGAATCGCTCCCTCTGAGCATTGTTCTTGCTGATTGTTCTCCTCATAAGCTTTCACATAAAGAACATATCTGTTGCCGTCGTCAATTTTATCTGAGACCTCAAGATTGATTTCAAATTCTTTTTCGTCTCCGCCGGAAACTGTTTTGCTTTTTTGCGCTTTTTCCTCTTCATCGTTTTCATCAAGGTCATAAAGAATTGCCTTGAAAATTATTTTTTTATTTTCCTGATTTTCGTTTTCAACATCCGCATTTATTTCAAAGATTTCCCCCGGCGCGATTTCCTCGTCTTCATCCGGGTTGTTTAATTCTATAGTTATATTTCCAATTTCTCCGGATAAGCATCTCGCAACATTTGTCAGGGAATCCAAGTCAACTTGATTCCCACTGTTTCCGACGAGAAATGAGGAAAAATGTTCTGTTTCAAAGACAACGACTCCGTTCGTCGTCGGGAAATTTGTGTAATTCAAGAGCGTGCAAAAATCGCAAACTTGATTTATTTCTCCCGGGTTTCCCGTAAACTCGTCCGTGTAAAAAATATCAGGGACAGAATTGTATGAAATTCCGGAAAGAGTTATTGTTGCATTTTTGTTCAGCTCGGGATATTTTGTTGAGTCTATGGCGATAAGTCCGTTTTCCATTATCACGCTTCCGTCAATGTCAAGCACGTTTGTTAAATCAACTGTTTCACTGAACACTATTTTTCCAGCGGGGTTTTCAAGAGTGAAGTTTGAAACAGAGCTTAAATTTGCGTCGGAAAGATTCGTGGTGGAACCTCCTGTGAAAGAATCCATGATTGGTTTATCTGCAACTATTATGGTTCTTGTTTCTTGGTTTGCAGCATTGCCCGATAAATCCATTACATCATAACTTACATTGTATGTTCCGACAGAGTTTATATTGATGTTATTTGTTATCTGTATCTGGCTTGTTAAATTTCCATCAATGCCGTCAAATGCCGTTGCTCCGAACTCTACATAAGGGTCTCCCAATTTCATGATTTGCGGATTCTCGCCGAGAAGTGTGATTGTTGGAATTATTGAATCAACAACATTGACCGTTCTTGTTTCTTGGTTTGCCACATTGCCGACCGAGTCTGTTATATCATATGTGACTGTATAAATTCCAAGAATTGATGTATTTACAGAATTATTGATAATTATATTCGATGTAAGATTTCCGTCAACCGCGTCAAAGACGCTTGCACCAGCATCCGTGTAACCGCTGTTAATCTCGACGGTTTCAGTGCTGTTTCCAAGAAGAGTAATTATCGGAGGTGTATTGTCAACGAAAATAAAGTCTGGAAGAGTTGTCGTATTTTTATTACCCGCCGAATCTTCCATAGTGATATTAATTGTATAAACTCCATCAGGAACAATATCTCCAGCATACTCTGGAGAAGTCCCGTCCCATACTTTAATTGTTGTGACATTAAACGAGGAAGTTTGAAAGAAATATTTGATAACCTCTCCAGTTGAATTTATTATTTCAATGCCTCTTGGAATTGATTGCGGGAAAATAACCAACTCCGATACATTCATTGTTATTGTTGCATTGTCAAAAATTCCGTCTTGGTTTGCTGGGGAAAAATAATAATTTGTTCCGTTAAAATAAGTGCCTGAGATTGTCGTGGAATTCAAAGAGGGGAAAACTTCATCAAACAATTCAACAATTTGTCCGTTGATAACCGTGTCGTCAACATACGCCTCGGATGTTTCAATCCAACCATCAACTTCTATTTGTATTCTTAATATTTCAGCGCTAGGATAAAATATTTTCCAATCGGAAAGAGACTTGTGATTATTATCAAATGTTGGGTTTCCACAAGGTCCGGGAACGCCAGAATTTAGCCATGCGTATGAATTATCGTCAAGAATTCCTTTATTACCAAAAGTATCTAAAATTCCTATTGGATAAGGCGCATTATCACAAAGAAAAGGATCAACTTTGGCATATTCAAAAACCAAAACGTCGTCGCTTATTCCATCTGAATCTAAGTCAAGAAAAATATCCGCATGTGGCAGATACCCTTGAATAACATTTGTCTGCCAAGAGATGTTGTTTAAATCAGTTAATTGCATCGGTATGTCGAAAGTTATGTTTACCCTCGCTTCGTGCCAGTTTAGAGGGTCGATAAAATCTGTTATTAGGGGAGCATATAATCTTACTGATTCTGAACCGCTGAAAAACCAACCGGCTGATAATTCTGATATTCCTAATCCTGTAACCGACAAATTTGAAGTTGTGAAAAATGCGGACGCCAGAATTATTGTAAAAACAAAAAAAACCGCCGCCAAGATAAACATCAAACTTTTTCCAACCCACTTCCTTCCCTCCATTTCCCTTGAATCCCAGTTTCATATTTAAACATTATTGCCTTGAAAAATACTATTTGTAATGCTAATAATTTTTCCATAAAACCAATTTTCCCTCGGAATCTCTTAAAAACAAAGTGTCTCCGCTTCTCGTCCAAACGTAATCCTCACCTTTCCAAAAAAGATTTTCGCCGTAATCGCTTTTGTTTCCCGCGATTACATTTATTTTTTTCTGGCTTTCAAGAATCATCTTGGGAAAAATAAACTTTTTTCTTCCCTCGTCTTTTATTTCCCAATTTGTGATTTCGCAGGAAAAAGTGCATGTGTTCCTTAAAACAACTTTTTGGTTTTTCGTGTCAAAATCTTCAAGAGAAACACATTCCCTGCAAATGTCTTTGGATTTCTCGCAAAGATTTATATTTTTTTCAATGCATTTTTCCCACGCTTCTTTTAATTCCCCATAATTCTTGTCTTTTCCCGACGGAAAATAAAAATTGGCCAAACCAGATTCAACAAGCCCGAGATTTATATTTTCATTTCCAAGAAAAACATAGGCGAGAGTTCTTCCATACAAATCTTTTTTTTCTTTGCCGAATTCTATTTTCACGTTTTTATTCGCGATTTTATCATTCAAAAAATCTTTCGCTTCCGCGTAATACTTCTCATTTCTTTCTGGAGTGTTTATCCCGAGCATTCTTATTGTATCATTTTCTGTTTTGAAAGTGTCCCCGTCAATAACTCTTTCAACCATGACTTGAATTTTCTCAGGATTACTCAAAAAAATCTGCAATTTGCCGTCAAGAAAACTGTAATTTAAGGAAAATAAAATTAAAAACAAAAAAATAAGAGGAAAAATTCTTTTTTTGTTTGTTGAGCCATCAATTATCGCCGTTTCCTTTTTGCTCTGCGACAAAGAAAGCCCTGTTGGATTCTGTTTCATGAACTTCACCGTCTTTTTCAAAAATTGCGGTCGCTTCCGGCAGCGCGAACTTTCCCATTATCCCAACTTTTGAATAAACAACATACGAAAGAGTCCTTCTCTCTCCGGGAAGAAGACTGTTTATGTTCCACTCAATTCTTCTCGTCTTTTCGTCAAATCTCGTCGGTGTTATTCCGCCGAACTTGTCATAAATTTTTACAAGCGGCGGCACGCGGTCTATTACATTCACTCTTTCAACATACGCTTTCGCCTTCACGAAGATTGTTACTCTAAGTGCAAATTCCCCGCCCTTTGAATGAACAAAATTTATTTTCTTTTTCAAAACAAGATTTCTTTTCGCGTACTGTTTGATTATTATCACTATTGCGACGATGAAAAATATCACGAGCAACGGGAAAAACCAGTTAGTCCTGACAGTTACTTTAAGACTTTCTCCGGGATTTATTTTTTGATTCCAAGTGTAATAAACCATTAATCCCTGTCTCCTTGTTGAATCAGGTTCCGGGCTGAACGTCGTAAAGAGTCTTGAAATCACGTTCTTTTTTATGTTGACGTCTGAATC
>CAZAOW010000059.1:0-4304 GCA_964487075.1 Candidatus Woesearchaeota archaeon
CTTTTTGCTTTTTTGCCAAGGAAGCCAATTTATCGTCGGAAATGCCTTTTGGAGCATATTCCGTCTTGAAATCCTTTGATTCTATAAACCTCTTTAAAGATTTTGGGATGTTTTCATCAAGTAGAAATTTTGAATTTGGCATAATGCTCCCCTTTAACAAGTTTGGCGGCATAATCCAACGATTCTTCAACCATTTTTTTTGTCAGAGAAGGATACTCTTCCAATATTTTGCCCACACCTTCTCCGGCGGCAATCAGTTCGACAACATCGCTTACCAAAATCCTTGTTCCTTTAAAAGTAGGTTTTCCGTGGCAAATCTCACTATCGGCAACAATATGGTCGTTAATTTCAACTCTCATATAAAGAATAATTAATAAGATTATTTAAACTTTTCTCAGCACCACTCCGTCGCTCCGAGATTGCACAAAGACTTTTTTATCTTCTGATTTTCAAATTTTAATTCATTTATTGTTTGATTCTGCGATTCAATCATTTTCTGTTGTTCTTGGATTGCTAATATACTTACCAAAGAAAGTTTGTTGTAATCCATAAAATACTTATCTATCTCAGAATCGTATGACGCTGGACCTTCTTCTCCAAACAACCCATGAATTTCCTGTGCAGAAACACCCCACGTATAAGTTGAACCATTAATCCCCGTATATCTTATAGGATTAATTTTAAGAGTATCTTCTAAAGGAGAACCAAGATAATCTCTTAAATTTTGGATATTTTGCTTGAATCTAATATCAGAAGACACAATAAAATCAGTTCCTCCGCCGCCATCTCCTCGTATGCTGCCTGTCGGAGTTCCGTCACCATCTCGAAAAATCGCAAAATGGTTTGTGGTCGCGGGGTTAGTATCAGGCCCGATTTGAATATTTATTCCATCTGAAGCACTTCCTGTGTTTGTATTGTCAATAAACACAAGTGCGGCGTCGGTATTATCCGAACCTGAGAACTTTAACCATGGGGAAACTAAAGACCAAGTTAAAGAACCATCTAATTCAGCATCACCCACTGCATCGGTAGCAATTTCAGACGCACCAACAGCACCTGCGTTTATGCTACCTGCTAGAATAGTGTCTGTGGCTATGTCTGCATCAGTAACCGAACTAGTAGCAAGTTCAACAGCAGTAATTGTTCCGCTATCTATATTACATCCTTCTGCTGTTCCATCACAATTAAAATCCCCAAAGTCATCGTCTAAATTAAGGTCTATTAACCCAGAAATATCGGCAGAACCTAATCCCGAAATATCTGCAGAACCTAATCCTGCAACACTATCCGCAGTTATTCCTCCTGTAGCAATTTCTGAATCGTCTAAAGTATTTTGGTCAATTTCTCCTTCCGCAATACATTCCGTGCAAGTAAAATCCGTCGCTGTTACTGTTCCAGCATTATCCACAAGAACAGAAGAATTTCCCAGATAAACATTTCCCGAAAGATTTGAGTTGGCGAAGACATTGAAAAGATGTGTCGGTGTTTGTGTATTAATTCCAATTCTACCACTGGCACGAGGTATACTCATTGCTATAATTTCCGATGCACCATTATCAACAATAAAATTAAAGAGGTTGCTATTTCCCAAAAATTCAATACGACCTCCTAAGTTGTCGCTGGCTCGTTCTGAAAGAATCAACTGCGGAGATATTGCGTCATCATTAGTTAATCCCGTAAGACGAAGTATAGGGGCAGTGGTTTCATCAAAAATATCTAACTTTGTTTCTGGAATTGAAATTCCTATCCCGATTCTGCCTTCTCCAGTTATTCTCATAAATTCATTTGAAACATTTCTAAAAGTTATGTTTCCTGAGAAAGTAGGTGTTGAATTTACGGAGAGAAGATTATTTATTGAGGCGTTATCGGCAGATATTAAAATTCTTCCGAGATAAGAGTCTCCCGTAACATTTAAAGATTTTAGTTCAAGCATGGAACCATTAATTAAACTTTGTGCATTATAACTTGTATTAATTCCAACTAATCCCTCTGTTTGATTTAAAGCATATTGAGAGATGTTTGTTCCTATAAGGAGTTGTTGAATTTCCGCCGTCGTATTCATTGAAAATCCGGCTGTGCTTGTTGTCGTATTCAAATCAGCAAGAGTGTAGCAAATCCCTGTTAAATCACAAAGTCTTCCGCTTGTCGTCGTGAAAGTTATGTTGTTTGAAAAGTTTTGATTGACTGTGAAAAGATTTGTGTTGTTTGAAAAAACGACATTTGTTGAAGTGATGTAAGTCCCTAAATTTGTTATCTGACTTTCGGAAATTGTAACATTTGTCCAATCGTATGCTAAGATGGTTTTTGTCGTCAAGGTGTCGGAAACATTAATATTCCTTGAAAACCACGCGTCTCTCCATCTCAGCGACGGAGCGCCGAGATCAAATGTGTTATCGTAGCCGGATTGGGGCAAAATGCTCCCGTTGATGTTTAAACTTGTGAGATTTATTTTTGAAATGTTGTAGAAAAATCCGGTGTCTGCGTAAATTCTTCCCCCGCTGCGAATTGAAACGCCGCCGTTTTCAAAACCGCCGTTGAAATCAAATTCCCCTGTTACGCTTGTGTTGTAAGGAAAAAACGCGCTGGATTCATAGCCGTTCAAATATTTTGAATTAAAAGCGTAAGGAACGCGCGCAATTTGCGACGTGCTTTTCAAAGTTCCGTCGCGATAATAACACAAATAATATTGGTCTGTGAAATTCAAACTCACGCTTGTAAGATAATGGCTTACAATTCCCCTCGTGTCGGTTGTTTTGCTTTCCGCGTTTGCATAAACCACGTTGTTGCAATTAGAGGACGTTGAAATGTTAAATCCAAAAGCGAATGTTCCCGTTTCTATGTTTCCCGAAGAATCGCGAACCTGGACGTTCAAATGCATATCGTCTGAAATCGCCGCTGAAACAAAGTTTATCGTGAACGAAAATAAAATTACAAACAGAATATTCAACCCCTTTTTCATTGAAACTACATGAAAAAGAATTTTATAAATTTATTGTGCGCACTCAAAGAAATGTTTATAAATCATTTTCATCAAGAATAATCATGGCTAAAATTAAAAGAAATTTTGTCCGTGTATTTTCAGGAGAAAATCCATGGGATTAAAAAACGCGTTAAAATTCAAGAAAGACAGAAAAAAACTCAGATGGAAAGATTTCAAGTATAAAGCGAGGACTCTTGGATTGTACGCCAAAGCCGACCCTCTTGAAGGAAAAAATCAGGCGAAGGGAATTGTTTTGCAAAAAGTCCAAAAGGAAGCGAAGCAACCGAACTCCGCGATGAGAAAATGCTGCAAAATTCAGTTGACAAAAAACGGCAAAAATGTTACCGCCTTCATTCCGGGAAATCTGGCGCAAAGATTCATTGATGAACACGACGAAGTGTTGATAGAAAGAATCGGAGGAAAACAGGGAAGGTCAAAAGGAGACATTCCCGGAGTCAGATTCAAGGTAATTAAAGTAAACGACCAGCCGCTGCATTTGCTGTGGCAGGGAAAAATAGAAAAAGGTAGAAGATAAAACTAAAATGAAATTCGCATGCAACGATTGTGATTCTCTTGTCAATGACTCCGAAGTCATCATCAGCTCTTTTGAAGAAGGCACGGCTTTTTTTTGTGAAAATTGCTGGAATAAATTAAAGGAAGAGGAAACAACGGAATAAAATGGAACAAAAAACATTTTCAAATTTCAAAATTTTTGATTTGTATGATTTGTCGGAAGTTTCTGTTTCGGATTTGGGACTGAAATCGGTTATAAATCTCCAACCGAAATTAGTTCTGAAAAGTTACGGGAGAAACGTGCAGAAGATGGGACAGACAAAAGTTAATGTAGTTGAGAGATTGATGAATAAACTTGCTGTTGCAGGACACCGAGGGAGAAAACACAAAATTGAGCTCGGAAGAGTTACCGGAAAATATACAAAAAACATGAACATAATTCTTGCGGCGTTAAAAATTGTTGAAGAAAGGACGAAGAAAAATCCCGTTCAAGTTTTGATAAACGCAATTGAACATTCTGCTCCAAGAGATGAAATAACAGTCATTGAATATGGCGGGGCAAGATATCCCCAAGCAGTTGACGTTGCTCCTTTAAGACGCGTGAATCTTGCGCTGAAGCATATAATTCACGGCGCGTCAGACAAGGCGTTTAATAAAAAGAAAACAATAACTCAAGCGCTTGCCGAAGAAATAATTCTTGCTTCTGAAAACAGCGGAGACAGCTTCGCTGCGAGAAAAAGAAACGAAGCCGAAAAACAGGCGGACAGCGCGCGTTGATTATGGGAAAAGAAGAAGTTGAAAAAATAAAAAG
>CAZAOW010000060.1:0-4256 GCA_964487075.1 Candidatus Woesearchaeota archaeon
GACTTCCAAAACCTCGACGACAGCGACGACTTTTCCCATCTCCTTGTCGTAATAATTCTGGTAAATTTCCTTGAGCTGGTTCGAAACAGCCTCAATGGTGGGCAGTCCGAAAAGCTTCGGCTCAACCCTTACATAATCCTGAACTTCCGTCAAATAGAACATATGAAAGTTAAGCGAAAATTGATTTAAAAAGCTTTTTAAATATCTAAAATAAGTTTTGGTTATGAAATACCTGCATAAAGAAGACGAATGGAAAGACATAAGGGATAAGTTGTTTAAGCCAAGAAGAAGAAAAATAGTAGTATCAAGGGAAGGCGCTCCGGAGCCGTTCGAGAAAGAAAAGGGCAAAATATCTGCAACATATGTAAGGGTGGACGGGAGAAACGTTGCCATAAAATTGTCCTCTGATGAACCGTTTAATTTTCCAAAATATCCTGATTTGGACGAGGATTCTGAAATACTTGAAGTGAAAGAAAATAAGATTACATATTCTCTCGGGAAAAGAGGGCAGGAATTTACTTTGGCAAATAATATTTTAAATTATATGTTAAAAAATAATCCTGGAACTTTTATCTATGCGCATAGAAGATGGCACCATTTTTACGAACAAAAAAGGAAAATAGCATTTGAGAGCGCCTCAAAGTTGGAGGGAGATAAAATTTACATAAATCGTGTTGAAAAAGATGATAGGATTGATTTCAGGTTTGTATCCAAAAGAAAATTTTTCTCCCCTGGACCTACGCCTAAAAGAAATAATTTTGAAGTTGATTTCAACAAAGGCAGAGGTGGGATAAGCATTGCAACATATTCTTTCAAGAAAAATGGGGCGGAGTCTTTGAGTTTGGACTTTATTCTGGATGAAACCAGAAGAATCAATCAGGCGGAGTTTGACTAAACAATCTCCAATTTCTTCTTTCCCCTCACAATCAACTTCTGATTTCTCGTTTTTCTTTTTATTTCAGCATCCAAAGTCGCAACAATTATCATCGGATTTTTCTTCGCGTATTTAACGATTCCAAAATCGACGTTTTTTTCCTTCAAGTTGATTTTGTTGAATTTGTTTTTTTTCAGGATTTGCAAAGCAGTTTTCCCGTAATCCTTCGTTTTCGCAACTCCTGAAATTTCTTTCAAAACTTCCTCGGGAATAACCGCTTTAATCCCTTCGTTTTCCAAAAACTCAAAAAAATCTATTTTTTGCTTTGCGCAAGTAAGAATAAAACTTGAATCCAAAATCGCTGTTTTCATTATCATGATAAAATCATAATGCTTAAATAATTAATCCCCATAAATAATTTGTGACATTGGAAGTAGACTTGTTAAGAATAGGAGATTTTAAAGTTGGAAGTCTTGCAATTGACAACGGATGCACTTTGGTAGTAAAATGCGATGAAACCGGAAGGCGGGAATATATGTATGTTGAAAAGACTTATCAAAATCTAACTTTGAATGATTGCATGGAATATTTCTGTCCGGAGACGCCAAAAAATATAAATGAACTTCACAGTATACTTCTCAACGCCTTTTATGAGACATTCGCGGGAAACAGGAATGATGAAGTTAGAATCATATTAAGCAATTCCGTAAGATTGTTGGAAAGTTATATGAGTTAACTTTTATTAACCTATTTTATTTCTATAATTAATGCACGAAAAAGGGCACGTGATCAGCATTCTGGAAGAAACAAAAGAAGCGATAAAAAACGACGACATCGCGCGGCTTAAGGAATTGAGCAATCAAACGATTCATTCCGCTTCGACGGAGCAGGACACGGATTCGATAACAATCGCAATTTTGATATATTCCCTCAGCAAAATTATCGAGAGAAAGCACCAGTACGGAGAAAAGGACTGCAAGGAATTTTGCGCGTTTGCCTTCAAGGAAATGGAAAAAGTTCTGAAGTCGCTGAAAAACGACGGCGAGGGCGCCTTCACGCAAAGCCTCGGAGCGCTGATGGAAAAACTTACAAAATCCTCGGGAGAATTCAAAAACAACGTCGAGGATGTTTTCAGGAAGGCGAGGATAAACAAAGCCTCAAAAATATACGAGCACGGAATTTCAATGGAGCAAACATCAAAGCTTCTTGGTATATCAATGTACGAACTTGCTTCTTATACCGGGCAAAAGGGCTCCGCAAATGTTCCTTATACAAAAACGATGTCTGTCAAGGACAGGATTAAACTCGCGATGGATTTTTTCAGATGAAAATCATTCTCGTTCGCCACGGAGAATCGGAGCACAACTCTGGAAAAGTTACAAGTAAAAATTCTTTGTTGTCTAGAAAAGGAAAAATTCAGGCGGAGCACCTTGGTAAAAGATTGAAAAAGGAAAAAATCAAGGTTGACAAAATTTATACAAGTACTTTGGAAAGAAGCATCCATACTGCAAAAATAATATCAAAAATTATTAAGGTTCCCATAACGAAAAGTTTTGATGAACTTAGCGAATATCCCAGTATCAATCTGAAAAGTTTTTTTGTCAGATTGTTAAATATGCGTCTTGTGAGACTAAAAAGATTATTAAATAAAATAACTCGTGAGAGAGAAAGCAAAAAAACTATTTTAATTGTGGCGCACGGAGTGACAAACAGGATAATTATTGGACATTTGTTAAAAATTCCAATGGGAAAACATCTTCTTCAATTTTGGCAACATAATACTGCAATAAGTATTTTGGCTTGGAATAAAGATTTTAAAAACTGGGGGCTAGAGTCTATGGGCGATGTTTATCATCTTCCTAAAAAATTAAAGTGGAAGGAATTGTACGAATAATAAAATGAAAGTCCTTATCTTCGACGCTGGCGCGCTTATAAGTCTTAGCATGTCTTCGCTTATTGAGGAATTGCGCGCCTTAAAGAAAAATTTTGACGGAAAATTCATAATAACTCGCGAAGTCAAAGGCGAAGTTATAGATCGTCCGCTAAACATAAAAAAATTCGAGCTCGAAGCGATGAGAATTCAGCAATTAATTGATGACAAGGTTTTGGAAATGCCTTCGGCAATTAAAGTTGACGAGTCATTAATCACGGCAAAAACTTACGAAATTCTCGGAGTTGCGAATAATATTTTTGAAACGCGAAAACGTCCCGTGCATTTGATTGATTTGGGAGAAAGTTCCTGTTTAGCATTATCAAAGATTTTGGATGAAAAGGGAATTGATAATATAATTGCGATTGATGAGAGAACAACAAGAATGCTTGGAGAAAAACCTGAAAACCTAAAAAAATTAATGGAAAGCAAATTGCATATGCCTATTTTTGAAAAAAAGCAGGATTACAAATTTTTCAAGGATTTCAGATTCGTGCGTTCAACGGAATTGATTTATGTCGCGTACAAAAAAGGCTTGATAAGAATGAAAAACAAAAACATTCTTGACGCGCTTCTCTATGCTTTGAAATTCAGCGGAACCGCAATCTCCGATGACGAAATCAACGAGATTAAGAGGATTGGATAATGAACGAATTAATCTGGCTTTTTCTTATTCCAATAGGGATAGCAATTGTTTTAGTTATCGTTTGGGCTATCTGTTTTAAACTTGAACTTAAGAAAGTATCAAAATTTATTGAGAGAACTATTGGCGATGTGTTTCATTATCCTTTCTAAAAAATAATTACGTCTACAATTAATTAATAAAACTAATTGTGTTTAATTCCTTAATCCATTTGTTCTGAAAAACATTTATAATGATTTCTCTCCATATACAAGAATGCCAAATATATTTGAAGTAACTGACAAAAATGGCAGAAAGGTTAAATTAACAAAAGAAAGATGGAGCCACATAAGAATAGAACATCCGAATGTTGAAAGTTTTGAAGAGGTTGTGGAATCAATACAAAATCCGGATAAAATTATAAAAGATGAAAGAGAAGGGGTTGAATATTTCTTTAAATATCTCAAACATAAAAAATGGAAATCTAAATTCTTGAAAGTTGTAGTTAAATATATAAATAAGGAGGGTTCAGTATTGTCAGCTTATTTTGCAAGGAGCATGAAATAAAATGTCCAAAGGAAATATGAGAATTTGTTACGATGAAGAAGGAGACTATTTGGAGATATTTATAGGCGGTCCAAAACCCAATTACGGAGAGAATATTTCTGCAGGAGTGACTGTTTTTAAGGACGAAGAAACGGACGAGATAATAGGGGTGGGCATACTTAATTTTAGGGAGAAAGCAAAAGATTTGAAGGATATTGAACTGAAACTCCCTTTCAAGATAATTTCTGCTTAAGTTCTGTTATTTCCGACGACGAAATCAGGGA
>CAZAOW010000061.1:0-2930 GCA_964487075.1 Candidatus Woesearchaeota archaeon
GTTAGCTTGGATATTTGTAGGTAGAATCAACAGCCCAACTCAGAAATTTATTTATTTTCTTGAATTTTCTTGGAACTAAAAGAGAAATTAAAAAAATCACCAACGCTATAAGAACTGGAATGAACAGCAAAAGAAAGAATTCAATCATAAATGGAACAATCTATTCCGCTTTTTAATCTTTCTCACTCATCGTCTTCCATATCGTCCAGCGTCAATTTCCACCGATTCTCCTGATATTCTTTCCACTCTTCTTTTTTCTTCTTGGAACAATCGTCGCAATATTTCCTCTTGAATTTCGCTCTTTGAATCACGTCCACTTCCTTTTTGCACTCCGCGCATTGTATGTTTACCGTTCTGCTCATTTTACATCCTTGATAACTGCAAATTGTCATATATAAAATTAATTTGCATTCTATAAGCCGTAAATTATATATTAAAGTTTGTAACCTCTGTATAAGATTACTTATTAGTGGTAACAAAATGAGAGGGTTTATAAAGAATAAAATCCTTAACAAATTATGAATAATAAAGATAATCTGATAAAGTTGAGCAAAAAAGAATTAATAGGGATTATAGAATCATACAAAGAGAAACTTGTGTCGCTTGAAGAATACATGAGGATTGTGAACCCTAACGTAGCCAATTTTTAATTTTGGAATAATAATCTTTAAATAATTTTATATTCTGTAAATAAAATGCCCTCGCAAAAAGAAAAATCCACGACGCTGAAATGCGGTTGCAAAATCACGGAGAAAGGCGAGTTCGTGATATCGGAAAGATGCAAATATTGTTTGGAATGCAACACGATTGCAGAAATTCATCCATTCGGCTACAAATCCCTCGCTGATTTGGGATTTCACAATCACGAGCATTAAATCAATTTCATGGCTCTGTTTAAAATCCTGAATTGTCTTGACTTATTAAACAAAAATGGCTCACTTCTTCGTCGTTCGCATATTAATATAATGTTAATGTAAAACCCGTTGTTTCTTGATTAATTTTTTTATCAATTGTGAGCCAAAGGCGAACCAAATTTTAAACAGATATTATTTGTTAAATAAAGTAAATTTTCCGCAAAATTTATATATGCGCAAAACATGATTAAAAGATGAATAAAATGGGTGGAAAATTGTTGCTTGGAATTTTGATTTCAGTTTTCATATTGTCAAGCACGTTTTTGGTAATTGCATTGACGAATCAAGACGCGGTTAGCGAAGGAAATGTTAATTTAGCAACGCAGGAAAATTCTGAAGTGGAAGACGATGTGATTGAAGACGAAGCAGAAGATGTTCCGATAACTGGAAACGCTCTTGAAACTGCAAGCGCGGCTGCTCTTGAATACATCGGCGAAGGAAGAGTAACAGACACGGAAATCGGCGATGAAGAAGGATATTACGAAATTGAAATAACTCTTGACAATGGAAAAGAAGTTGATGTTCACCTTGACGAAAACTTCAATGTTCTCAGCGTGGAAAATTAATTCTTGAAAATTTTTCAATTTATCTTTCAGTTATGTTTTGCAATAAGCATCCGGGTAAAACCCAATCTTCCTGTTTGTAAACATCTTTACCGATAAATTTCTCCCATTCTTCTGCTATTTGATTTATTCTCTCTTCATATTCGGGCTTCAGATTATTTTCCAAAAACGGGAACGGACAATATTTAATAATTCCCTTTCCGCCGGTCCACACAGAAAGTTGCGTTGTCGCGTAATCCATTTTATTGGGTGTCGCTTCTCCCAAAACATCTCCTGCTTTTACCATATCCCCGTCTTTAACATTAAGATTGACAATATGTTCTTGCCCGATATTCCATTGCGAACCTTCTTCAGGTTGAATATTAATCCCCCAGTCTTGTGTGTGTTCTATATAAAAAACCCGCACAACGCCGTCGCCCGCCGCATGCACTTTAGTCCCGATGGGGACAGCGTAATTATATTCAACACCAGGTGAATTTGGGGTGTCTTTGCGCTTTCCAAGTTCTCCAAACTCACCAAATGATTTATCGCTGTATGATCCTTCGTCTTCCCAAACAACTTTCTTATCAAAGAGTAAATCTCCCGCGCGTTTGGTTTGTATATTTGGTGCATCTAAAAAAATTCCCAAATTTTCCAGAACAGGCAATGTTTCTTGCGTTGTTTGCTGTTCGTCCTGTTCTTCATTTCCAATTAGTTTATTCTCCGCGGTTTTTTCCCCTTTCGCTAAATTTTTCTCAGGCAATCCAAACAAATTTTTGAAGAAATCTCTTATTTTATCAAAAAATCTCGTTGATTTTTCCGTTAGCTCTTCCTGAGCATTTAGCAAATGAACAATTGCTACAATTATAAAAATCCCTGTAATAACCGCCAATAAAATATTTTTTCTCATTTTATTTTTTATTTCTATAAATTGTTAGCGCAATAATCATCATGATAATGTATGGAAGTCCGATTGCAGCTCTTTGCCAAATCCCCCTGTTTTGCAAATCATGGGTAAAGAAGAAGACATAAGCCAAACCTAAAGTTGCCAGTCCAAGGATTAAAATTACTGGAGTCAGCCATTTTAACTTCTCATTGTTTGAAATGCCGAAGGCGAATAACACAAGTCCGACGGCAAAAATTGGAAACTGATAGTTGGCTACAACCACATGCAATAAATCAAGATTTGTAAAGCCCTGAAGGGTGCCGTTAAAAATTCCCGTCAAATACATCAAAATTCCGGTAACAAAAATAAAAAAAACGCCCGCCTTTCCCAGGAGATTTATTTCGTTTAATCTGAAAAGTCCGAAAGAAAAAAGCATTATAAAAATTCCGAATAAACTAAAACCAAAAACATTGGCAAGAGTTTTAATTGGACTATTAAGCCCTCCAAGCTCGCTAATCGTCTGGTTTGCAATATCATATCCGGAATATAAAAAAGGAAATAAAAAATATACGGTTAAAAAGAAAATTA
>CAZAOW010000061.1:3030-4252 GCA_964487075.1 Candidatus Woesearchaeota archaeon
AGCTAAGATTATTAAAATATTTCCGTCTTCCATTTTCAATAATTATTATTTTTTGCAATTAAACATAAGACCTGAAAGTCCCCAAACAATTGCAGCAACAGCCCACAAATAATGCAGCGAAGCATTCCAACCCATATACTGGGTTAACGCAATCAGAACACCAAGTAGAACAGGTCCTCCGACCATAGTCATTTTTGAATTCATTTCCATTTTGTTCCCCTCTTTTTACAAATATAAACAAAATTCATTATAAATGTTTCTAAATTTTATTTCCACAATAATTAAAAACCTTTTTTTCCTTTTCCCACAGGGAAGCATGAAAATTTAAGAATTAAATTTTCTTTTGGTCAAGGTTTGTTGATTTTGTCTTAAAATCAAAACAAAAGAAGTGATAAGAGATGACTTTTAGCGGCGAACATTATGTATGCGAAAAACATAAAGAAGAAAGATATTACAGCGATGTAAATCAGGGCTGGGTTTGTGCCGATTGCGAGATTGAAAACTTACATTAACTTCTTCACTTTCCCGAAATTCAAGATTTCGTTGTTGTCGGAAATTGCATGCGCCTCAAAATTTCTCAATTCGGAATTCGGAATCACGGAAAATCCCTCTTCATATTCATATCGCTTTTCATTTACAGCGCTCCCTTCTATCGCGCCGAAAAAACTCGGAGCAATAATTATTTCCTTTCCGCGAAATTTTCCCGTGAGAAAACATTTGTATTTCTCTCTTTTTATATTCGCCTTGTCCGAGAGAATTATTGACGGATGCAAATGTCCGAAAACCCACGTCTTCACTTTTTCTTCAGAAATCTGCGGAAAAGCCATATGTCCGTGAAAAAACATTATTCCCGAATGGAAATAATAATTCTTCATTTTTTTCCCGGAAAAATCAAACTTGTCGTGATTCCCCTTGATTAAAATAATGTCGGAATCTTTCACGAAATTTCTAAGAAAATCAAGTATTTTGTTGAAATTAAATCGCTCCTTCCATTCATAATTGAAATAATGTTTTATGTCCCCGAGGAAAACTATTTTCTTCAATTCCAAATTTTTCCGTTTTATTTCGTCAATTATTTTCTGCAAATCTTCAATTATTTCTTTTACCTGTCTTTCCGGAACAAGGATCCCAGATTCAATAAGGGATTGCTCAAACCCGACGTGCAAATCTCCGATAGCCAAAACTCCGCTTTCTGGAAAAAACACGCATTTGCCGATGAAAA
>CAZAOW010000062.1:0-4050 GCA_964487075.1 Candidatus Woesearchaeota archaeon
TATGGCTAAAGAAAAACCAAACATGAATGTTGTTTTCGTCGGGCACGTTGACGCGGGAAAGTCAACAATAGTCGGAAGACTGATGTTTGATTCCGGAATTGTTTCCGCGCAGGAAATGGAAAAATTAAAAGCAGAGGCGCAAAAATACGGAAAAGTCGGTTTTGAGTTCGCTTATGTAATGGATGCAATCAAGCAAGAAAGAGAAAGAGGAGTTACAATTGATTTGTCTTACAAGAAAATAATGACTGACAAATATCAACTCACAATAATTGACGCGCCGGGACACAGAGACTTTGTCAAGAACATGATTACTGGAGCAAGCCAAGCGGACGCCGCATTCCTTGTAATATCCGCGCCAAGCGGAGTTGAGCCACAGACAACGGAACACCTTTGGTTGTTAAGAACAATGGGTGTAAAAAATATCGCCGTAGCAATCAACAAAATGGACGACGTCGGATACAAAGAGGAAAAATTCAACAAGGTAAAAGAAGAAGTCGGAAAACTTTTGCAGGGCGTTGGAATCTCGCCGGAGAAAACAACCTTCATCGCTTGTGCCGGACTAAAGGGAGACAACATTTTCAAGAAATCAGAAAACATGCCTTGGTACAAAGGACCTACAATCAAAGAACAGTTTGATTTATTTCCAGCGCCAGAACTTCCTACGAATTTGCCAATGAGAATGCCTGTTCAAGATGTTTATGAAATTACAGGAATAGGAACTGTTCCCGTCGGAAAAGTTGAAACGGGAATAATGAAAAAAGGAATGAAAGTTATCGTATTACCGGGAAGAACCGGAAAAGGCGTTGAAGGAGAATTGAAAACAATTGAAATGCATCATGAACAAATGGATGAAGCAACTGCGGGAGACAATGTCGGAATAAACATTCGCGGAGTCGGAAAGAAAGATATCGCTCGCGGGGATGTAGTTTGCGAAGCTGCAAAACCGATTCCAGTTGTTGAAGAATTCATTGCAACAATCACTGTAATAAATCATCCGACTGTGTTGGCAAAAGGATACACTCCTGTTTTCCATGTTCACACTGCGCAGGTTCCATGTCAGTTCACGGAATTGATTGCGCAAATTGATCCAAGAAGCGGACAAGTCATAAAAGAAAATCCAGACTTCTTGAAAAACGGAGATTCTGCAAGAGTAAGAATAAGACCGCAGGGAAACCTCTGCCTTGAAATACAGAAAGACAATCCTTACATGTCAAGATTCGCAGTAAGAGACGCGGGCTCAACGGTTGCCGCCGGAATGTGCACTGAGATAACGAAAAAGAAGTAAATAATCTTTAACAACAAAATTTAAAAAGGGGTTTGGGAAGTCATAACTGAAGTCATTAAGATTTCGCGCAATTAAACAAAGGAAAAATTTATGGCAAAAGACGAAGAAGAAGAGACGGAATCGGCAGCTGAAGAAGACGAGGAAATGGACGACGACGTTGATTCAGACGACGAGGAAGAAGAAGAGAAAGAAGACGAAGCGGATACTTGGTAGGCGATTACGCATACGCATCGCGAGGCACTGAAAATTATGAAGGCGATTACGCATACGCATCGGGAAGAAGCAAAACATCGCGAAAAGACGAAAAATTAATTTTTTATTTTAAACTCTTATTAATTGTCTTAGTATTATTAATTCTTTTAATCTCGCCAGTTATTTGTAGATATGATTCGGGAGTTAATGTAACTTTTTGACTGCAAGACCTGCACTTAAATTTTATTGATTTCGGAAATAAAACTTCTCCATCGGACTCAACTCCCAAAAAACTTTCCAACATTCCTTTATTCATGTAAAAAGTGTGTCTGACTTGAATTGGAGAAGCAATGCCATACATCACATCAATGGGAAAAATTTCTCTTTTTGAATTAGGTTCAAATTTAACTCCATTTTCAATATTTCCGCACTTACAATCAAACGAGAAATGCCCCTCTACCATATTATAAGTCCCTTCTCTCCTTGTTATTGGCGGCATTTTAAAAATTAAATTCATCAGTTTATAAAACTTGACATAATTAGCAAAATAATTTCTTTCAGGGATAAGATTTTGTCCGGCGCTTCGTTTGCAACTTTCGTTTCATTAATTTTATTTTTAAGAAGATTTTTAAAGAATTGATTCAAATTCTCTTGATGGATAATTCGTTGCTTGAAGAAGAGATAGAAAATTCTATTAAAATCCTTATTCCAATTTTTGAAATTAGTTCTGAGGAACTAAAAAGATTTGAAAAACCGAGAATAATAAGAAATCTGTCCTCGACAGAACTTCCGGGTATCTCAAGACATTCCTCTGCATATGATTTTCTTAGAAATTTATTTTATTTTCCCAATGAATTTCCTTGTCACGAATCAACAAGCCGTTTTAAAAAGCAAACGATAAATCATGAAGTTGGACACTATATTCATTTTCAGATAAATAAATCTCCTATGATAAAATATGACGAACTTTTAAGGGGGGAGGTAACCGAAAGAATTATGGGAAATTGGCTTGAACTTGTAGCAGAATACGGCAATTTTATAATTGGTCCGCAAGAGTATATTGACCATTACTTAGTTGAGTTTGCATATCCGCAGGTCAAAAAAATTTATGACAGATTCGGTTCTGCTTTTTTGCCAGAGTTGGCAAGAATGAGTTTTGAAGAAGTCACATCAAAAGGAATTATAGGATAATTTTTATATCTGTTTTATTTTTTATTTTCATGAAAGGGGTCGGATTTATTTTCACATTGATTTTTGTTTTATTCGCAATTTCAGGATTGTTCTGGTATTGGTTCATGCCTTTAGACAATGCCGAGTTTACATTCAATCCAGAAGTAAAAAAAGATTACAATTTTTCCGCAAACGGGGAAAGCGCGCAATTTTATGAAAATTTAAGATACCCTGAAAAAAGAATTTCTTACAAAATCGGCGACGAATGCAACCTGCAAAGAAAGACGGACATAGCATGGGCTTTTGAAATAATTGAAAACCTCACGATTTTGGATTTCTATCCCGTCATCGCAAACGAAGAAATTTCAGCCTCTTGCGAAGAAAAAATAAAAATCAACGAGAGGTTTTTCATCGCGGGAGAGGGCGGACCGACGAACATAACGCAGGCGGGAAGTTTCAGCGTCATTTCGCACGGTGGAATTTTGTTGTTGAAAAATTCGGAATGCGAAAGACCGAATGTGGCAATTCATGAAATCCTTCACGCGCTCGGATTTGACCATTCCGGAAATCCAAGGAACATAATGTACAATATCAGCAAATGCAATCAGGTAATCGGAGACGATACAATTGAATTCATAAACAAACTTTATTCCATTGAATCAAAAGCGGATTTGATTTTTGAAAATTCTTCCGCGAGCATGAAAGGAAGATATCTTGATTTGGACATCGAAATAAGAAACAACGGACTGAAAGATTCTTTGAGCGCAAAAATAATCATTTTTGCCGACGACAAAAACGTCAACGAAGTGGAACTTAATCCGTTGAAGGTGGGATACGGCAGCACCATCAAAATAGGAAACATTTTTGTTTCTTCCGTCAATGTCAAGAAAGTCAGGATTTTTATAAACTCAACTTTCAACGAGCTTGACAAAAGCAACAATGAAATTGAGATGGAAATCAAAAACTGATTTTATTCCCAGTCCTCGTCGTCTCCCAACATTTCATCCACGTCGTCGTCAAACGTGTCGGCTTCATCGTCGTCTTCAATCGTTTGAAATTTTTTCATTTTCAACCTCTCTTTATTTTTTTCGTAAAAATATTTTTCTTTATAAATGCTTCTGTGGTAAAATATGCATTATGCAAGATTTATTAAGGGTGATAATCATTTGAATGTTTTATCTCTGAACATATTTTTCGTTTTTGTCAAGGCAATTTTTTGCAATCATCAATTCTGAAGAAATATATCCCATATGCTCCAAATCGCATATTTTTCTTTTCGCGATTTCCTTAATCATCTTCTCGGGACTTTTTCCGATGAATTCAATCACAACTTCGTGCTTGTTGTTTGCAAAACCGCAATGTATTTTCCCTTCTTGTATCTTAACGAGAAAATATCCTTTCTT
>CAZAOW010000063.1:0-4036 GCA_964487075.1 Candidatus Woesearchaeota archaeon
ATGCAGTTAATGTTATTGGTTTCTGGCACGGATTCTTTTTTGGCGACGCTGATGGCGGCTCAAGAAACAAAGAAGTTTTGTCGGAAAGTAAAAAAAATATTCTTGAAAAAAATTAACCTTTCTTCACGGTCCAGACATCTCCGAATTCGTAAGGATCTTTCTCTTTCGTGTCGGGGTCTTTAGAGTCGTAAGGTCTGCTCATAATATCCATGACCATTGCAGATTGATTTCCCAAAGGCATGTATCCTCTCCATAATCCTTTCGGAATCTTGATTAACGCGGGGTTTCTTTCTCCGATAACAAATTTATTTATTTTTCGCGAGCCGTCTGGAAATTCTTTTACTACAACATATTTTATGTTGCCTTTGACGCAAGTAACATACTCGTCATGTTTTTCGTGCAAATGATATCCTTTGATTACTCCAGGATAAATTTCAAAGATTAATACTTGCCCGAATTCTTTGTTGTAAAAAGTATCGTCGTTCCTCAATGTTTCAAACAAATATCCTTGGTCATTGGCAAAAACCTTTAATTTTTTTATCTCTACTCCTTCAATCAATTCAGAACTTTGTGTTGTGTCGCCATGGCTTTCAACGTCTGATAAAATTCTTGCTTTTGGATAATGCACTATGAATTTTCCGCCGCGTTTTATGAAATCCTGCTCTTTTCCAATTATTTCTTTTGCATGATTCCAAGCTCCAAGCAAAACGTAATCAACGTTTTTATCTTTATGAAAATAATCTGGGGAGACTATAGGAATATGTTTTCCCGGACTGAAAAGTCCCTGTTTGTACGGCGTTGAATCTGAAATGTAGTCAAGAATTTCTTTCCCGATATTGCAATAATTCAGGACGATTGTTCCTTTTGAAGCGGCAGCGTATCCAACAACTTTTTTGCCTTGCATTTTCAAATTTCTTAACATATTCACAAGTTCTTCTTTGGATTGTTCTGTTCTCTTTGCAAATTCTAAATAAGGTTGCATTGTGCCTATCTCCTTTTTTCTTTCTTCTTCAAGATACAAAAAAAGTCTGTCTGTTTTTTTTCTTTTTCCAGACTTGCAGGTATAAACTTTCATTGAACCGCCATGGACTTCTGTTCTTTCTGCGTCAAATATCTCCATTCCGTGCATCTCAAGCAGATTTTTCAAAGACGTCAGAGAGAAATACCAAACATGCTCGTCATAAATTTGGTCGTAAGATGTTTTTTCCAAAATATCAACAATGTATGGGTCTTCAAAAATAAAAACCCCGTCGTCTTCCAAAAGATGATTAACTCCGTTTAATAAATCGTGCAAGTCAATTATATTTAGAATTACATTAGCAGAAAAAATCGTCTTGAATTTTCCTTTTTGATTTACGATTTTCCTCGCTAAGCTTTCTGAAAAAAATTCTGTTATTGTTTCAATACCAAGCTTTTGCGCGATTTCAGCAGTATTCTGACTTGGTTCTATTCCCAAAACTATGCGGTTTTTGAAAGCTTTCAAGAAAATTCCATCATTGCTGCCGATTTCCAAAACTTGGGAGCTTGGAGAAAGAAATTTTTCCTCAATTTCTTTGGCAACTCCCGCAAAATGTTTTTCCATTGCGCTTGACGTTGACGAAAAAAACGCGTAATTTGTCTTGCCCTTCTCGTCGGGGACGATGTACTTATCGTAAGGAACTATGTTTATCAATTGAACCATTTTACAATTTTCACAAAAACCGACAGTCATTTCGTATTTGAATTCCTTAAAGAAAGGATTTTCAACCTCCTGTTTTTTCAGAAAGGCGTTTGCGACAGGCATCTCACCAAAAGATATAAACTGAGTGAGACTGTTCGTGTTACAAATTCGGCAGGTCTTGCCAGTGAGACTCATCTCGGAAAATCATTAAATACGTTTAAATAAATTATGAAGATTAGCTATATACTTCTTTCCAACAATCCTTATAAATAAATTTTCTTTCGGCAAGAGATGGGTTTTTTATTTAACCAGATGAATGGGAAAAAAGTTCTTGTTACAGGAGGCGCCGGTTTCTTAGGGTCAAATCTGACAAAAAAACTTGTTGAACTTAATGCGGAAGTGACTGTTTTTACAAGAGTTGAAAAAAACAAGGATAATTTGAAAGAAATTTTAAGCAAAATAAAAACAATTGAAGGTAGTCTCACGAATGAATCTGACGTTTCTCAAGCAATAAAAGATAAAGATTATATTTTTCATTTTGCATGGCAAACAGATTTGAAAAAATCAATGATTTCTCCAAAAGAAGATTTGATGGCGGATGTTCTTGGAGTGATAAATCTGCTTGAGATTTGCAAAAAAGAAAACCCCGAAGTAAAAATAATATTTTCAAGCACCACGACGGTGATAGGATTGCCGAGCAAAATTCCTGCTGGAGAAAACCATTCCGAATCTCCTTTGTCAATTTATGATGCGAATAAATTGCTCGCAGAAAAATATTTGCAAATATATTCCAGAAACGGATTGAAATCCTGCACTCTGCGGGTTTCAAATATCTTCGGGGAATTTCAAAGAATTGACAATCCCAATCGCGGCGTTTTGAATTTTATGATTGGTCGCGCCTTGCGGGGAGAAAAATTAACCGTTTTCGGTTCCGGAGAATTCATACGCGATTATTGTTATGTCCAAAATTATGTTGATGCGTTCATCCTTGCAGCACTCTCGGAAAATACAAACGGGCAAGCTTATGTTTTGGGTTCCGGCGAGGGAAGAACAATGAATGAAGTTGTTGAAAAAATTAAGAAGATAGTGGAGCAATTTGGAGGTAAACAAGTGATTATAGAACGCACGCCGTTTCCGGAAGGAGAGCATGACATAAATAAGAGGAACTTTGTAGCGGATTTCACAAAATTCCGGGAAGCAACGGGCTGGTTTCCAAGAATTTCTTTTGACGAAGGATTGGAAAAAACTATAAGGTTTTATTTAAATAAGACAAGTGTTTAATAAAGGTCTCTAAGAACAGTTCTTCCATGTGGAACTAAGTTTACAGAATAACCTCTTTTTCCTAATACCTCCAAAGCTTCTCCGTATTCTTTCGCGCCTCTGAGATGTAAGGTGTTACTCAACAAAGTTCCAAGACAATCGTCTACTATCGCAAATCCGTTTGTCTGAACGTTACTCGTCGGAACATTTCCAGAAATGTCTTCCATGACTCTCTCGCCTCGGTCTCCATCTTTCCCTATCGAGTCTAAGACTTTTGATAAATCTTCAAATCTGTAAAATAAAATATTTTTGCCTTTTTCTTTTAGTCTTTCTGCAATCACTCCCGATTCTAAATCCACCTTAGTAAACCCGTTATATTGCATATCCAAACTGACTTCCCCCCCTTTTGCAAAACCGGTAATAAAAATTTTTCCAATTTCATTGGGCAAAAAAGCCATGTTTCTAATTAAATTCCATCTTGGAAAACCATCCATATCAAATAACCCTTTGACTAATCCCTTATGTTCTTGCGGGAGCTTGTCTATCCACATTTGGGCTGTTTGACTTGCGGAAGGGATATCCCAAAAACCCACTCCATGTTCGGTTCCCTTAATTCTTTTTTCTAAGCAAAACACCCCGTCAGAAGTTAGAGGCATAATTTCAGTGCTTAATCCTCCAATATAATCTTGATGAGGCATCTTTCCCGTTTGAATCGCTAATTTTACCATACCTATAAGATCCCTATATTCACTAAGTCCGCAATGAATGGTCATAGAGTCTCCATCATGTTCAACTTCAACAGAAGAAGGTAAAACAGAACTAGTCCACCCTTTATTTTCAGCGTCCCATCTTCCTTGGGCATATCCTTTAAAAGAATCTGTTAATTTTATTTCTCTGTCGTTTAAAGCTTTAACTTTTTCTTTCCCAAGAGGGTTAGAGGTTGTATAAACCCAAAATTCTTTTCTTGGAAATCTTTTTATCATAATATATCTTCTTAATAATCCTATTTAAACATTTATATCCTAAAAAATAATCTTTCATCTTCATAATACTTAAATACGATTTTCTTTTGTTTTTTTTATGGGGTTAAAATTTCTTGTTACCGGAGGTTTGGGA
>CAZAOW010000064.1:0-4035 GCA_964487075.1 Candidatus Woesearchaeota archaeon
AAAAGAAATCTTAATGACTACCAAATGCTAAAACTCACGAGGCAATTTTTGAGGAAAATTTATTCCAGCTTTTCAAGCAGAAAAGTTTTTTCGTCCGACGGAAAAGGAAAAAGCACAGAGTGGTATCTTATGAAGCATAAATCTTCTAAAGAAAGATTTCCGCATTACGAAGAGGTTTACGAAAGAATTTTTCCTGAAACAGGAAAATTCAGCGTCGTGGATTTGGGTTGCGGAATCAACGGCTTGAGTTTTTTAAATTCAAAATACGAAAAAAGGGTGAATTATCTCGGGGTTGAGGCAATCGGGCAATTTGTTGATTTGATGAATTCTTTTTTTGAGAAAAATAAAAAAAACTGGAAGGCAATCCACACCAGTTTGTTTGAATTGGAAAATATAAAGAAAATTTTGGGAGAACAAAAAAAGCCGAGAATCGTTTTGTTATTTAAAGTGATTGATTCCCTTGAAATTATGAAAAGAAACTACTCCAAAGAACTTTTAAAAGAAATAACGCCTTTATGCGACAAGATAATCGTCAGTTTTGCGACCCGGAGTTTGGGAAATAGAAAAAAATTTTCCGCGAACAGAAATTGGATTGTAAAATTCATTTCGGAAAATTTTGAAATCCTTGATGATTTTGAAATCGGAGGAGAACGGTATATCTCTTTCCATCCACAATAATCTTTATAACCCTAAAATTTCTTTTTGAAAGATGAAAAATAAATTTTTCAAGATACAAAACAGGAGTTTTGCATAATGAATAAAAATTTTCACAAAAAAATTCTGAAAAACGGTCTTACGATACTTTTTGAAAAAAGAGATTTGCCGATTGTTTCCGTCGCCTTTGCCGTAAAAACAGGAGGAATCCACGAGACAAAAGAAAAAAAGGGGATTTCACATTTTATTGAACACATGCTTTACAAAGGCACCCCTACAAGAGATGCGAAGAAAATCGCCGCGGAAATAGAAAAAAACGGCGGCGTTCTGAACGGATTCACGGACGAAATCATAACGGCTTATTGGTGCAAACTTCCGAGCAAACATCTTAACGTTGCATTGGAAGTTCTTTCGGACATGGTAAAAAACCCGATTTTTGATTCAAAGGAATTTGAGAAAGAGCGAAAAGTCATTTTTGAGGAAATAAAAATGAGGAAGGACAATCCCGGAATTCATGTTCTTGACGAAATTCAGAGAATGCTTTATCACGAACCGTTTGGAAATCCGCTTATCGGAACATATGACACGATGAACTCAATTACGAGAGAAGAAATGCTGAAAAGATTCAACGAGATTTATCAGCCGAATAACATGATTCTTTGCGTCGTGGGAAACGCAGACTTCAACGAAATCGCGGGATTTGCGGAAAAGAATTTCGGAGATATTAAAGGGAAAACCCCAAGTTTCAAAGTCTCGGAAAAAAACGATTCCAAAACGGAAAAAAGAAAAGGCATTGACCAGGCGAATTTGATTTTTGCATTTCATTCTCCAAAATACAACGACAAAAAAAATTTTGCAGCCGACGTGCTTATTACCTTGATGGCTGGCGGAATGTCTTCGCGGCTTTTCTCAGAGATAAGAGAAAAAAGAAACCTCGCTTATTCTGTAAAAGGAGACAACACTATAAACAGAGATTACTCTTTCAGTTTCATAAAAGTCGGGACGACGAAAGAAAAAATTGACGAAGTCAAGAAACTCATTCTTCAGGAATTTGAAAAAGTCATAAAAGACCTAAGTGAAGAAGAACTGAAAGAAACCAAGGAACAAATCATCGGAAACTGTCAGATTGAAATGGAAGATTCGCAGGATCAAATGGTTTCTCTCTTGAGCTATGAAATCAACGGCAGAGCAGAAGATTTTTACGAATACGAGAAAAATATTTTGAGTGTAAAACTTGACGATGTGAAAGAACTCGCGAAAAAAGCGCTTGAGAAAAATAGTTTTTTCGCTTTGGTTCCTGAATGAAAGAACTTTTTCTGCGTTTCCCTCGCAAAGCTCGGTAAAGAGAAAAACAGCTTTTTTGCGCTAGTGCCCGGATAATACCAAATTTTAAAAGTCTCCTTTCTAACTTATTTTCATGTTCATAGTAAAAATTCCAGCAATCAACGGGAACACAAAAGGATGCGAAAGGAGCGGAGAAATGATACTGAAGGAACTGAGAAAAATTCACGTAAACGAGCACGGGAAAGAAATTGATTTTGATTTTTTGGATTTGGAAGAGATTCACATTGACAATAAAAACCACGAGATGACGAACAAACTTATTTATGAAAACGCCAAGGAAATTTTCGGAATCAAAGAAAAAACAATTTTTCTCGGCGGAGATCAGAGCATAACCTTTCCTCTTGCCAGAGCGTTCCTTGATTATTGTGAAAACGAATCCAAAATTCCATGCCTGGTTGTTTTTGACGCGCATCCTGATTGCAACGAAAAAACGGACGACTTTCCGACGAACGAGGAATGGTTGAGGGCTTTGATTGAATCAGGATTTCCGAAGGAAAATATTCTCATAGTTGGAATGAGGAACTCAAACAAAAAAGAAAATATTTTTCTAAAAGAAAATAAAATAAAGACGATGACTATGAACTCGCTCACGGAAGATTTGCACGAATCCTGTGATTCAATCATGGAATTTTCCGAAGGCAAAAATCTTTATGTTTCAATTGACATTGATGTCATAGACCCGAGCTTCGCGCCGTCAACTGAAAAAAAAGAGACCGGCGGTTTAAGCGGGAGAGAATTTCTTTATTTGATGAACAGAATAAATAAGATAAAAAATTTAAGGGCGGTTGACATTACAGAGATAAACGAGAAATACGACAAAGAGGAATTGAAAACAATTAAACTTGGCGCAAAAATTGTCGCGGAGATGATTTAGAAAATGAGGTGTTTTATCGCAATTGACCTGCCGGAAGAAATAAAGGCGAGGATTTTTCACGAATCGGAAATATTGGAAGAAAAAAAACTTTTCAACGGGAAAATCACGGAGAAGGAAAATCTTCATCTTACCATGAGATTTCTCGGCGAAATTCAAGGAGAAAAAGCCGAAGAAATATTCTGGAAACTTGGCGAGATTAAATTCAAAAAATTCAAATGCTCTGTCGGAAAAACCGGGTTTTTTGAAAACGAGAAAAAAATAAAAATAATCTGGATAGAAATAGTTTCCGAGGATTTGGAAAAACTCGAAAAGAAAATTTCAGAAATTCTTCCGGAATTTCCAGAAAACCAAGGAAATTTTTCTCCGCACGTTACAATTGCTAGAGTGGAATCAATAAGAGATAGAAAAGGGCTTATTGAAAATGTGAAAAGAATTCATCTAAGAAATTCGGAGTTTGAAGTCAAGGAATTATTTCTGATGAAGTCCGAGATTAAAAACGGAAAGATAAAATACAAAAAAATCGGAAACATCGGGCTTTAATATTTTTCGTCAAGAATTTTAAACACCCCGGACTTTTTCCCGATTTCTTTTTCAATCTCCGAAATCGGAGCATTTACCAAATTTTTCAGTGTTTTGAATTTCTTCAAAAGTTTTTTCGCGGTTTTCGGACCTATTCCGCGAAAACTTTCAAGAATAAACTGCATTCTTTCTTTTTTCGTCAAATTCTTTTTGGAAACATTCAATGAAGCTTCCTTGTCGGATTTTTTTGCCAAAACCGCGAGGAATTTGGCAGTGTCTTCGGAATTTTTCGCGTAGATTATCGGCGTGTTGGATTTCAGGAGAATTGAAAGCAAAAAACCGCGAACGGCATTTGCATGGACCCCTTTTTCAGAGAAATCGGAATATAACTCTTGTTCGTCAATGCCCTCAATTATCAAAAGCCGTTTTTTATACTGTTGAAGTTCCTCAAGTTGTCTTTGCAATCTGCGATTTATCATTGAACCGATGAAATCGGAAACGGTTTTTCTTTCAACAGCGACGTCGTTTACTAAATAATCTCCGACTTTCAGATTTTGGAAGTCAATTTCAAATCCCAAATTTACGAGAACAGAAGAAACGAGGGAATTTTTTTCACGATAATCAACTATTATTTTTTGTTTTAC
>CAZAOW010000065.1:0-4019 GCA_964487075.1 Candidatus Woesearchaeota archaeon
GTCTGTCATTGAAATATATGAAGTTTCGTCGCTGCTGGACATTTTTCCGCTTCCTTTCAAACTTGGAAAAAACAGATGATATGTTGAGCTTAACTGCAAAAATTTTTGGTCTTTGTATCTTGCCGCAATATCTCTTGCAAGACGCAAATGCGGATCTTGGTCTATTCCTACAGGAACCAACGTCGGTAAACTCAGAGATTCAAATTCTTTTAACTGAGGATGAAGCATGTCTGCCGCTTGCAGCAACGATGACGATATTTTTCCCGGGCTTAAATCTCCATACACTGCTTTGAATTCATTGAAAGTCGCGTAACGCGAAAATTTTGAAGCAAGAGAATAATACGCGTTTGCCTTCTCGGAAACGTTTGAACGCTCGCTTTGAAAATAAAAATCAAGATTTTTCGGTTTTAGACCAAGAGCGATGTAATTTGTCAGATATTGTTCAATCGCGATTTTCCGCAATTCCTCAAGATTTTTTCCCCTCGTGTTGTAAGCTTCCAAGTCCGCGACAGTTACATAAAGTTTCGCCCCAAGATTTTGATAAAAAATCATTTGTTGAACAAGAAGCATATGTCCCAGATGAAATTTTCCCGAAGGCATTAAGCCAGTCATCATCACAAATTTTTTTTTGTTCTTGATTGATTCTAAAATTCCGGGAAAATCCCTTTGCGCAAAAATAATTTTCCTCCTAAAGAGCAAATTTTCCCTGAACGAAGCAGGCAGATTCTCCGGCATCGGTTTTACCCCAAATTCTTTTCCAAGTTTTTCGTAATCAATTTCCCCTTTGACTTCCCACGGTGTTACGCGAGAATTTTTTTCTTCCTCTTTTTTCATCTTTAATTCAAGAGAGGGATATTTTTAAAGTTTACAGAACTTTCCTTTTGGCTTTATAATATAATTGATTGAAGGGAATAATCTTTATAAATAAGAATTGCCGTTTATAATAAGGGAAAATGAAAGGGATAATTGTTTTTGTTTTGGCGCTGATTGTTCTGGTTTCTTCTGTTTCTGCAGAAATAATAATTTTGCAGCAGCCGAACGCGGTTTACAATTATGGAGACATACTTTCAGTGCCTTTCAAAGTCAAAACAACGGGAAATTTCGCAGGGAATTTTGACGCAAATTTGATATGCAATGGAATTCAAACAAACATTTACAAAAACGGATTGTTTCTTTCTCCCGGCGAGGAAAAAGAAATAGAAGCCGCAACGCTTTTGACACAGCAAACAACAAGCAACAATGCATCGGTCTTTTGCATTACAAGAGCTGTAATGGGAAGTGAATCTGCGGTTACAACTGAATTCAAAATTTCCGATTTAATTCAAATTGAATTGACGACGAACAAAACAGAATTTAATCCACAGGAGAACATTATCCTTGAAGGAAACGCCAAAAAAGAAAACGGCAATCCGAGCAACGGATTTATCAATCTTATATTTGTGCCACAAAACTCAAGCGAGAATTTGACGTTCCAGAACACTGTAAACAACGGGCATTTTTCCGTCGCATTTAATTTGCCGAAAGAAACAAAAGCGGGGAAGTATCTTCTGAAATTTGAAGTGTATGAAACAGACGCTTCAGGAAGCGTGATTAACCGAGGAGAATTTGATTCAACCATAGACATCAGCCAGGTTCCGACGAGTTTGGAAATTGTTTTTGAAAACAAAAACGTTATTCCCGGAGAGAATTTAAGAATCAAATCGGTGCTGCATGACCAGACGGGAGAGAAAATCGGTTCAAGTGCGATAATTTCTGTAAAGGATTCTTTCAATAAATTAAGGGAACAATCTGAAAAACCGACGGACGAATTTTGGGACATTCCTACAAAATACAACGAGCAACCGGGAACGTGGACTGCGATTGCAATTTCAGAGGGAATTACAAGCGAAATGGATTTTGAGATTGTTAAGAAAGAATCGGCTGACATAAAAATTGTAAACAACACGCTCATAGTAACAAACACGGGAAATGTAAGATACAACGAAACTCTTTTGATAAAAATAGGACCTGAGTCAAAAAATCTTTTAATTGACCTTGAGGTTGATGAAGTGAGGAAATACACTCTTACTGCTCCCGAGGGAGAATATTATGTTGAAGTAATCGGAAACGGCGAAACCCATGCTTCAAACAGCGTGTTCCTCACGGGAAAAGTAATTGATGTGAAAGGATATTCCGGAACCCTAAGTTTTATGAAATATCCTCTCGCATGGGTTTTCGTTGTTCTTGTTCTTGGCTTTGTTTTGGCGATGACGATAATGAAAGGTTACAATAAAACTTTTATCGGTTATATGACTCCTGGAAAAAAAGAAATCTCGTCGGGAGCCACGGCAGGACTTTCATTGCTCAGGAAAAAACCATTTACACTAAAGTCAAGAAGCAAAGCGGAACTTTCGCTTTCCTTGAAGGGCGAGAAACAGGCGGCGAGTTTTGTTTTGCTGAAAATAAAAAATGCCGAAGAATTAAAAGGTTCCGAATCTGCGGAAAAAGCAATTCAAGACGTCATTGATTTTGCCGAGGAGAGCAAGGCAATCGCGTATTTGTCGCAGGAAGGATTTGGAAACATTCTTTTCATCCTGGCTCCGTTGGTAACTAAAACATTCAAAAACGAAGTCAGCGCGATAAACGCGGCGAAAAAATTCTCCGAGATTTTGGAGAAATACAACAAGATTGCAAAACAAAAAATTGACTTCGGTATTTCCTTGAATTCAGGCGACATCGTCGTGAAGAGAGAAACGAAAACCCTTTTCAAGTTTGCAACATTCGGAAATTTGGTTAATACGCTGAGAAAAATAGCGTCTGCTTCTGAAAAAATGCTTCTTCTTGGCGAAGATATAAAAAACAAAATCTTTTCCGAAATGAGCGTTGAAAAACACATAAAAGACGGATTGAGTTTTTACACTTTGAAAGAGCCGAGATACAAAGGAGATTCAACAAAATTCATAAAAGATTTTGTAAAAAGATTGGATCAGAATAAATAATTTCTGAATTTACACATGGCAAAAGACCCGCTTAGAACGAAAAATTTGGGAAATCACCCTGAATATTTATTTCTTGGAGAAAATACTTACGGAAAAGTTTCGGATTTGAGATACGGAACAAATCCCTCACAAACAGCGGCGCTTTACAATGAGAATTCTTTTCTCGGAAGTTTGCTTGAGAAAAAAACCGGAAAAGAAGGGCTTTCACAAACAAACATGGAAGACATTTTTTGGGCGGCGCTTATAACCGGATTCTTCAAAAAGTCGTCAGCAATAATTATGAAGCATGAAAATCCGTGCGGTTTTGCAACACAATATGAATCAGAACCTCTTCATGAAATTTATAAAAAAGCCGCCGATGCGGATTTCAGGGCGGCGTTTGGTGGAGTTGTTTTAATAAACAGACAAATTGATTTGCAAACTGCGGAATTTATAAATAATTTTTTTACAGAAGTAATTGTCGCGCCTGATTATGATGAAGGAGTTATAGAGAAATTAAGCAAGGGAACAACGAGAATAATCAAATACGATGATGAGATGTTTAAGAAGATACCGAGATTTGTCGGAGATAAAAGCGAGTCGGAAATAAAAAAATTGCCCGACGGTTCTGTAATTGTTTCCGACACGCTCCTTACTCCGATATTTACCGAACAAGACCTTAAACAATATATTGTTTCCAAAAAACAACCAACTGATGAAGAGTTAAGAGACTTATTAACAGGATACAGAATAAGATTAAGGTCAAATTCCGTGAGAATGATAAAAAATGGTTACACGACTGCATTGGGAACAGGGCAACAAGATAGAGTAGGTTGCATAGAAACAGCTGCTTTTAGAAACATGGGACTTGAAGAACTTGCAAAAGAGAATAAAAGAGAAAGAGCGGCGGATTACTCCATCAAAGGTTCTGTTCTTATCAGCGACGGTTTTTTCCCTTTTTCAGACAGCATTGAACTCGCCGGAAAATTGGGAATAACTTCTGTTCTTGCGCCGCATGGCGGAAATAATTTTAACAAAGTTTTGAAAAAAGCCGATGAATTA
>CAZAOW010000066.1:0-4007 GCA_964487075.1 Candidatus Woesearchaeota archaeon
ATGTTATGAAATTTCCGGCTTTGCATAAGTCAACAATCCTGCACAATTTTTAAGAAAAAATCACTCCTCGTCTTCTTCAACGTTTCTTATTATGTGATTCAATTCGCGGGATACAAAAGTCATGACATCTGACTGGCTTGATTTGGGATATTTTTCCTTGTAATCCAAAGCGCAGGAAACTCCGGCAATCACGATTCTCTTTATCATTTCTTTATCCATAAATAAAATTGTGGAAATAAGTTTAAAAGTATTTGTGTGAAAAACTATCATTTTAAAAACTTCTCGGTCTTTTTCTTTTGATGTCGTTCAAAAAAAACCTCAAAAAGATTTGGGGGAAATTTTGGTTTCTCGTTTGGAAAGACGAGAGCCCGAAGGGCTGGTTTTTTTCTTTCATTTTCATTTTCATTTTCATAAAGTTTGTTTTTTTCCCGGGTTTGAGTTTCCTGACGCAAACAAATCTCCCGTTGGCAATTGTTGAATCCTGCTCAATGTATCACTCGGGAAATTTGTTGTCAAATTTTGACTCATGGTTCTCAGGACACGAAGAAAAATATTCTGTCTTTGAAATTGAAAAATCCGGTTTCTCATTGTTTCCTTTCAAATCGGGATTAAACAAAGGGGACATTCTTTTTGTCCTGGGGGTTTCTCCGGAAAAAATAAACGTCGGCGACGTGATAATCTTCAACGCCAATCAGAGAAATCCGATAATCCACAGGGTTGTTGAAATAACTGGCGGAGAGAAAAAATTCTTTTCAACCATCGGGGACAATAACAACGGACAATTATCGTTTGAATCCAAGATTTCTGAAGACGACGTCGTCGGGAAACCCGTTTTAAAAATCGCTCCTTATCTCGGATGGATAAAGCTGATTTTCTTTGAGCGCTCAAAATCGCATTCCGAACGCGGTTTTTGCGACGAAAATTAACAATAGTTACTCTGATTCAATAGTGCTGTTCTAAGGAAAGTTTTTTAAAGATTTCTTCTTAAAGAGGTAAAAACAAATAACAAAATGGAATTTTGTCCAAAATGCGGCGCTGTTCTCATACAAAAAGCAAAGAATTTCGGTTGTGCAAGATGCAATTATTCAACAAAGGAAAAAGTCAAGCTGAACACGAGCGAAAAAATAAAAGAAACTTCTGAAATCGCGGTGGTTTCCAGCAAGGACACGCAAGCTTTCCCGAAAGTCGCAGAAATCTGCAAAAAATGCAAAAACAGCGAATGTTATTTTTGGACGGTTCAAACTCGCTCGGGCGATGAAGCTGAAACGAAATTCTTCAAGTGCACGAAGTGCGAACACACTTGGAGAGAATATAGATAATCGTTTTTATCAAATTGTCTAAGGATATCTTGTATTGGAAAGTTTAGGATGATATACATATGGATGTTCCCTTCCTTCTATGGAAATCACAGGGTCGCTCCAATATCCTCTGCGGTGCGGAATATTTTTCCTTCTGCCATTACCCTTAATAATCTGAAAATGTGAAGAATGATAACTCAATTCGCCTTTGAAAACTATGCTCTTCTTTTTGCGAAGAGAAGTGTTGTTTTGTAAAATAGATACCTCTCGTCCTATAAACCCTGCCAAATTCTCGTCATCAATAGATCGCATTTTTTCTTAAGTAAATTGTTGTCTTAATTTTATAAAGATTTAGATGAAATTTCATCTTCTTTTCTCCACAATATTCTTCGCCTTGAAAGACAAGAAAAAAAATGCAAAAAGAATTACTGCAAAAAGAAGATAGATATATTTGAAAGCGAAGAATAAAAGAAGCGCCGCAGGCGCGAGTTTTCCCAAAACCAAACCGGTTTCAATCGCCGTATTGTACGGTCCATAAAATCTGTTTTCTTCTCTTTTATTTTTCAGCAAATCAAAGAAATACGCTTCTGTCGTCGGTTCCAGCATCGCCATGCCGACGCTTCCGAAAATTAAAAATCCAAGGGCAAAATAAATTTGTCCGATAAAAAGAAAAGCCATTGAAGATGCAAAAATTGCAATAAGGTAGCCGATTATGAAAAGTTTTTTTGCCCCGTATTTTCCCGCAATTTTTGAAAAGGGATATTCAAGAATTATCAATGGCGTGGCTGCCGCAAACAAGAATATTCCGATTGAAGAAGCGGGCAAACCGCGTTCAATCATCAGCAATGGTGTGTAAAGGTAAATCAAAACCCACCAGAAGGTAACTCCTGAGCCGAGCAGGTATGCGATTAATCTGTCCTTGTTTCTGAAAAATTCCATGAAATTTGCAAAAACATTTCCCTCGGTTTTCTTAACGACGTTTGAATCTTTTATGTCGGACATATTAAAGAATAAAAAAGAAAGCAATACAAGAAGCGACGACGAAATGAAAACAACAGGAATTCCGAAATCAAAAAGTATAAGCCCTGCAATCAAAGGTCCTATAACCCATGCAACATTGTTGAATGAATAAATAACTCCTTCGTTCTCAGAAACTTTTTCTTTGTTTGATTTGTCGCGGACGATGATTCCAAAGGTCGTAAGTCTCACCGTTGCGACTATTGTTATTACTATTGACAGAATTATGAACACTACAAAATTTTTGTTTATTGAAAAGGCAAAAATCAAAAGCGAAGCCAATATCAGCGTCGTTGAATAAAGAACGGATTTCTTTGACTTCTCAATCATCGGGACAAGAACAAAAAAAGAGACAAACGCTAGGACGGAAAGAAAGCCGGAGAAAAATCCTACGAAAGCATCGTTCTGCAAAAAACTTTTAAGATAAACCGCCCAAATTGTGTCAATCAACGCGAAAGCCAGCGACGAGAAAAAAACGACGAATGAAAGTTTCGCCATTCCAGTAAAGATTCTCGTTCCGTGATGTTTCCTTATAAGAATTCCCATTTCTCAAAAACGAGAAAGAAGTTTAAAAATATGCTCCATAAAAGATTTTTAAAAGAAAGAAATGCTAGAATTTGTATGGCTTCGTGGCTCTACGCAATATCGTTTGTGTCTTTCTAAGGGAAGATTAAGCGAAGGAAACCGTAGGTGTCTTCGCGGCTCCGTAGCTCAGCTTGGTTAGAGCACTAGACTCTTAACGCGGATAAATTCGCGAAGTTCGTAACAAAAACGAAACAGGAGAGATCTAGGGGTCGTGGGTTCAAATCCCATCGGGGCCATTTTCATTTATACAATTCCGGATTCCTGATTTGAATCATAGCCATGTGAATTGCTTGCATTGTATAATCTTTTCTCGTTACATTTCCATTTGTTAATAATCCTATAATTCCTTCGGCAGAACCAATATTTTTTCTTTTACTAAGTTTTGTCTGATAAATTGCTTGATTCAAATCCATTCCGTGATTAACTGCCAAATTTACAACTTCAACAGGCGGTTCAAACGCGCACGATTTCCCAAGATGATAATTTTCTCCGTCATAAATTGCACAAATGCAAACATCCATATGTCCTGTTCTTGTTCCCGGAACTCTTTCCAATCCGCTTTCCAATCCAAAACCGTAGTTGCAATTAACAAAAGAATTTCTCGCCCTGTTTTTAGCCCCTTTAACTATTTCTTCAATTCCTATCGGTTGCTCGGAAACTCCGGAAGAAACGTCCATGGAATTCAACCTAAAAGGATTCAAAAAAGGGTATTGTTTTATTGTCTCTCTCACAGCCAGGATTTTCGTCGGGTTTTTTGAACCGACATTAATCGTTATCATGAACCTACTTTCAAAAGAATCTTTTTATTTTTATATGTGCAAAAAATTTATATACTGCAAAATACATATTCAAATATGGTTGTCGTAAAAAGAGACGGAAAAACCCAGAAATTTAATCCTTCAAAAATAAAAAAGGCGATTGAAAAAACCGCGAAAGACGCCGGCTTAAATTCTGCAAAAAGAAAAGATTTATTGAAGGAAGTTGCGCTTCCGATTATAAAACTTTACAAGCACAAAAGAGTGAAATCCGTTGATTTAAGAAAAGTTATTTTGCGGAGATTGCAAAGCAGGTCCAAGGCAACTGTTGCCGAATGGAGAAGATGGGAAA
>CAZAOW010000067.1:0-3968 GCA_964487075.1 Candidatus Woesearchaeota archaeon
CGATAGAATCAAGAAAAGAAAAATATGGATATTGGGCGCATTTTGTGTTTGAAGGGATTCATAGGGCGAGAAAAAAATACCATGAAAAAAAACAATTTTTTGAATGTTCCGGATATTTGTTCGCAATTCGCAATGGGGTTGTCCTTGATTTTCCGTTGGATGTTTCAGAAGACGCGATAATCCCTTATATTTTCTGGAAAAATGGCTATAAAATCCATTACGCGGAAAATGCAAAAGTCTACGTGAAAAATCCGTCAATATGGGAGGATTGGCTCGCACAAAAAATCAGAAACATCAAGGGACATGAAAACCTGAAAGAAATTGCTCCAAGAATGCCGAGAACAAAATCTTTTTTAAATGAAATAAAACACGGGTGGCATTTCTTTTTTATCTATCCAAAAAACCCGAGAGAGTTATTTTGGACTTTGCAAATTTATTTTGCAAGACTTTACATATATTACAAGGCATTTTCAGAAATAAAAAATAAAAAAACATATTCTGACGGATGGCGAGAAAAGGAAATTAAAACGACAAGACCTCTGGATTAAATTTCTTTCAGTTTTTTTTTCAAATCTTCTGTTGAATTGACAATCGGCATTGAATCTATTAAAATTGAACTGAGCTGTTCCAATGCGTCTGAAACAGATTCGTCTGTTTTTATGCCGACAGCGGGAATTCCGTTTGCATATGCAAAGCCGAGTTCCCATGCAGTGCCTGCTCCTACGTGCAGTCCGTCAAGAACAGCGACGACGAAATCAGAATTTTTTAATCCGATGTTTATGTCTCCGTTAAAAATCCTTCCAACATCGTCGATTCCCGTTGCTATCCCGACATCTCTATGGGGGAGAAAAGTTTCAAACCCCATATCCTTGCAAAGTTTGTCAATTTTTTCCAAAATTTCTATCTCACTGTCTGTTCCTATTTTTCCAGCGATATAAATTCTCTTGACTTTTCTTTTCATAACGCTTAAAAAAGCACCTCTGTTTTAAATTTTATGGAGAAAATATGCATAATAAAACTCGGAGCATTGGGGGATGTTGTCAGAACTTTGCCGATTCTCGTTGGAATAAAAGAAAAATTTCCCGAATCAGAGATATTCTGGGTAACAAAAAAAGATTCTTTTGAAATTGTTGATTCCAGCCCTTATGTGAAAAAAGTTTTTCTTGTTTCTGAGAACATTTCAGAAAGTTTTGATATTTTGTACAATTTTGATGTTGAACACGAAGCTGTGGAACTTGCAAAAAAAATAAATGCCGGCAGAAAATTTGGATTTAACTCGGAAGATAATTTTATCTCTGCATTTAATCTTTCTTCTGAATACTATCTAAATACTATGTTTGATGATGAATTGAAAAAAACGAACAAAAAAACATATCAAGAAATGATTTTCATGGCGGCAGAGATACCTTACAAGAAACAACATCACGGAATTTCATTAAAAAAAGAACATGAAGACTATTCGCAAAAGTTCATGAATGAAAATGGAATAAAATCAAAGAAGATTATCGGGATTCATTTTGGCGCCGGTTCAAAATGGCCTTCTAAAATATGGCATAAAGAAAACCTGAAAGAATTTATAAAAAAAGCAAAAACCTCAGAATTTGAAATAATTCTTTTTGGAGGACCGAATGAAATTTCAGACATTGCGGAATTGAAAAAACATTTCTCTGAATTGGGAATGAAAATTCATGCAAATAATCCAAAAAATTCAAGCATGGAATTCGCGTCCGTAGCGGATAAATGTGATTTTATGTTATGCTCCGACAGCTTTTCGCTTCACATTTCCCTCGCTCTGAAAAAACCAACGATAGGTTTGTTTTTTTGCACTTCCCCAGATGAAGTTGAAGGGTATGGATATTTGAGAAAAATAATTTCTCCGATGCTTTACGATTTCTTTCCTGAAAAAATGGATCAATACAACGAGAAACTTGTCAGAAGCATATCTGCGGATGAAGTGTTGAGTGCAATAGTTGAAATGTAGGATACAAACAAATAAAAATAAATTTAATATCTATTAAAATGGAAGAAATATCTGGTAATTTTGCAGAAGACAAAAAGAACAAATCTAAGAATTTCTTTTCCATCTGGTTCGCAGATAATTATAATAAATTTTTTGTAGTTATTCTTTTATCTGCTTTAATTGTGAGACTGTTTGTTTTTATTAAAACCATGAATCAACCCGTTTGGTGGGACGCGGCAGATTATCTGTCTGCGGCAATAAGATGGGCAGGTGTTAATCCAAATTTGATTGATATGTGGTACTACCGACGCGGTCTTTTCTGGCCTTTGTTTGAGTCTCTGTTTTTTATAACGGGGTTGGGAGAAATTGGGATTAGAATCTCTCTCGTCATATTCTCAACAGGGATAGTTGCCGTTTCTTATTTTTTAATACGAGACATGTTTGATAAAAAAATAGCGATTTTGGTTTCAATAGGACTTACCTTTTCGTGGGTTTTTATGTTTTTTACAGGGAGACCTTTAAACAATTTGCCGGCATGTTTCTTCCTTCTAACATCTGTGTTCTTCTTCTGGAAAGGATATGTCTTAAAAGACGGCAACAAATTTATTTATCTCTTTGGTTTTTTTTTCGCAATTACATGTCTAACGAGAATGCAGTATCTCACTTCTGCGTTTCCATTAATCCTATTCGTCTTTATAAAAGAAAGACACAGATTTTTGCTTAACAAACATCTTTGGATTGCGGTAGGAATTTTTGCTTTAATGTTTATTCCTCAATTTTACATGCATTGGCAGCATTTTGGAAACCCTGTAGCTGACCTGTCAAAGTATTATCTTGGAATCGGAGAATCTCAATTAGGGGAAGTTGGAGTAAAATTGGCAAAGACGTCTGATTTATTTTTGTATTTTAATAATATCCCTTATATCCTAGATGCAAATCAAAAAGGATATTACACTCTTTTTACCTTTAGCCCCATTTATTTTCTTTTTATTTTAGGTTTTTTTCTTTTCTTTTTTGATACTTCCATAGGTTTAGATAGAATATTTAAAGATATAGAGATACAAAAAAAACTTTTTGTTTTTTTTTGGATTGTAATATCCTTTTTATTTTTAGGATATATCGCTCCGCATTTGGAACAAAGATACGCCATGGATACTCTTCCTTTTTTGTTCTTAATTGCAGTTTATCCATATAAAATAATTGAGAGATATTTAATTAACTTTTTTAGTATGAAACCTCGTAACGCTTTTTTGTTGATTTGTTTCCTTCTTTTCCTTCTGTTAATTCCAAATATAATGTTCGGGAATAATCTTATAGAAGGAAAAAAGACATCTTACCTGGAAGTTAAACAAGCAGGATTGTGGATAAAACAAAATTCAAATCCAAATGACATAGTCATTTCGGATTCTTTGCCCCAAATCACCTATTATTCTGAGAGATCAACTTACCCATTTAACCTTGCTCCTCGCAGAGATATGGAAAGAAAAAATGAATCTGACCTTTTGGAGTTTATTAATTCAAACAAACCAAAATTCATGACTTTGACCGCGTTTGAGAGGCAAGATGATTGGGCTATGGCGTTTCCGCAGAATCATCCGGATTTGGTTGTCCCGGTGCAAGTTTACAATCAAAACGAGCAACCAGTATTTATAATTTACGAATTCAAATACGATTAATTTTCTTTTCTCTCAAAAACAAAAATATGTGTTATTGTGAAAAAATTTGATTTCCTTTTCAAACGAAAATTTTCTTTAAGCAATTTCACAATTTCTTCGTATCTTGTTATATGTTCCTTTGGGACTTCTTCCTTGCCGAAGAATTTTCTCGCCTTTCTTGAAAGCCAATTTTCCGTCGGTTGAGAAACAATCAACTCAAAATTGTTGCTCATCTTTTTGAAGTTTGCGAGAATTTTCTTCGTTTCATTTATTGGAATATGCTCAAATACGTCCAGCACGAAAATCTTCGTCGGTTTTATTTTTCTGTAATCTTTTACCTGGGTTTTTTTAGG
>CAZAOW010000068.1:0-2423 GCA_964487075.1 Candidatus Woesearchaeota archaeon
CAACTGGAAACCGGGAAGCAAAACCCTAAAACCAGGTTTGGATTTGGTGGGGAAAATATAAATTATCCCGAATTAACTAAAGAGAAAAATGCTCGTAAGAATTTATTCTGATAAAAAAGACGGACAACATAAAGTTTTATACAACCTTACGTTTGGAACGTATTTTGAATACAGAATTTTTTACGCTTATTTATCTGAAGGAAGAGAAATTCCGGAAGTGGCATTTATCAACTGCGGGAGAATAAAATCAGAATTAAATTTTTCTAATATTTTTAGCAATTTTAAAAAAATCGGGGAATTATCCGGAAATGAACTTATAAAAATCGCAATTCTTGAAAAAAAAGTGGCTTATTTAATTGGTAAAAAGACGGCGGTAGAGAATATATTGGCAGATTGGCGTGCCGGAACAAAATGCGAGCAAGATTGGAGAGAGTCTCTTGGAGAAGTGAATGCTACTTATAGAAACATCAAAAGAGATTTCTTGAGTCTAAGAATTTAACATTCTTTTAAGAAATTTTATATAAGATAAATTTTTAAACTCGGATAATGAATTTAAGCGGTGGTTTTAATAAAATATTCAGTGGATAGGGTTACAGACTCGGGATACGAGTTTGGAAGAATAACAGGTTTTTACGACGACAAATCAAAAAGGTTTCTAATTCGGATTACCGACGAAGCAGGAAAAGATGAAGAAATAAATTTCGGGCACGCAAATTCTGAAAGAGAATTATTTGAAGAACAACCCATTCTTAAAAGTGCCGTAACTCAAAAAACCACCATTCCCTGCGCTGGAAAAATCAAGAAATTTTCAACTCTCTTAGAATATCTTCCTGCAGAAAATGGAAACTCCGGAACTAACGGAAAACTCAAAAAAGGGCTTCAAGATTTAGCAAGTTAAATCCGCAGACTTCGTGGTTTTTAACAAATTACTCAACCAAAACCTTTTATATCAAATTTTCAGACTTAGTTAATGAAAGCGCTTAAAGCATATATCGCCAAGGGAGACAACCAACTCGGCGAACGGGTTTCTATTCCTGTATTAGCAAGATATATTTGGGAAATATATAGGATATTCACAAAGGCAGCAAATCCCGATGAAGATTCTCCCTTGGACAGGCAATATATTTTAAGAGATGTGATTTTAGTAAGGAGAAGAAATGGCTCTGAATTTTGAAATCCCGAAACTTGTAAGAGAATTGAAAAAAAGAAAACCTAAAAAAGTCTTGGTCCAGCTTGCCGAAGGAATAAAGCAAAATGCTTCTGAGATATCAAGAGTTTTTGAGAACCTTGGAATTGACGCGATTTTCTCGGGCGAAAGCGAATGGGGCGGCTGCTCAATTGCAATCCAAGAAGCAGAGGTGTTGAAGTGCGATTTGCTTGTTCATTTCGGGCACGCAAAATTCATCAATGTGAAATTTCCTGTAATTTACGTTGAAGTAAAAGACGAACTTGATTTAAATCCCTTATTAAAAAAATCATTAAGCCATTTGAAAGACTACAAGACTCTCGGGTTGAGTTATTCAATACAGCATCGCCACGATTTAAAAAAAATAATTGATTTCTACGAGGAAAACGGAAAGAAAATTATTTTGTCAAAAAAAATCGGCTTCGCCGCTTACGAAGGGCACGTGGTCGGATGCGAATATCACGGATTAAAGGCGATTGAGAAATCCGTTGATTGCTTCGTGATTATCGGGAACAGATTCCATTCTCTTGGCGCCACGATAATGGTTGAGAAATCTGTAATTCTCCTTGATGTTTATAACGACGAGATAATGAACATGCGCGGACTCAGGGAAAAAATATTGAAGCAAAGGGCGATTTCAATCCAGAAATTGAAAGACGCGCAAAATGTCGGAATTATTGTTGAAATAAAACCGGGACAAAAATTCGGAAACCCGAAATATCTTTTTGACAAACTCAAAGAACAGGGGAAAAATCCCATAGTTATCACGATGTCTGAAATTACGCCGGAAAAAATAATGAATTTTTATCACATTGACGCGTTCATAGAACTCGCGTGTCCTAGAATCGCCATTGACGATTTCGCGAAATACAACAAGCCGATTTTAACTTTCAAGGAGGCGCTTGTTGCGCTCGGAATAAAAAGCTGGGAAGATTTTTTGAAGAACGGGGGAGTTTAGAGGTTGGCGTCGTATCTAGAAAGTGGTGAATAACCTAAAGATTTATCAAGTTAAGATAAATACTAATTGGTATGGAAAGCAACACGCAATCTTTAGAAAGGGAATTAGAGAAACCAGATTGGAAACAGTGGATACCTGTTTGGGGTTTGCGTGAACTTTATAGAGCTAATTTTGCAGAAGGAGCACCAGCTATAAATGGTGATGCAGTTAATCATCCCGTTAGATATTATGGGAGTATGATTTATCATCCAATAGCTGCAATAGGAACCGTTGCTGGTA
>CAZAOW010000068.1:2433-3896 GCA_964487075.1 Candidatus Woesearchaeota archaeon
CGGTATACGGATTAGCCCAATTGGTTGAAAAATTATTCTAAATCTTTCAGTTTCTATCTTTTATCTCGAATTCTGAATCAGACATAACGTATGCGATTAAGAGAATTTTTCCGTTAGGAAAATTTCTCCGAGCAACTAAAATAAAAATAATAGATAATTGCGGGGCGTAGCGGAGTGCAACGAGGTTTCCGTAAAATTCCTGTTAAATCCCCCGACCGTAGGTGGAGTTTAGTTTTTTCTCCGCCATTTCAACCAAAAACGGAAATTATTTAAACTTATAATTTCTATAAGAATTATAATTATTATAAAGATGGAACACACAACAATTGCTATAACGAAAGATTTGAAAGAGAAAATAAAAGAATTTGGAAATAAAGGGGAGACATTTGACGATATCCTCTTGAAATTGTATAAAAGCGCCGTTGAGAGGCAGTTAAATGATATTCTTTTTAATGAAGCGGGATTTATTCCTATTGAAGTGGCAATGGCTGAGGCAAAGAAAAAATGGCCAAAGTCGAAATAGCGGAAGACCTGAAGGAAGAAATATTCAGAAAATTCAAAGGAGAATCACGCGAGATTTTTGATTTGATTTATTCTTTAAAAGAAAATCCAAAAAAAGGAAAGCCCGTCGGACAAATCGGCGGAATTGTAATCAAAGAAATAAAGTACAGGAATTTTAGATTTTATTTCATTACAAACGGTTATCATCTTCGGGTTTTAAGCATAGAGAAACTGAAAGATTTGCTTATTAAATTTGTAAGGATGTCTGACAAAAAAACGCAGCAAAAGACAATAAACGAAATAAAAGAAGTTTTGAGAAAATTCGGAGAAAATGGATTTAATTAAATTATTTTGAAGAACGGGGGAGTTTAGGGATTGGCGTCGTATCTTTAAAGTGGTAAATAAAAGAAAGATTTATAAATAAATTACATGTTCACTCTTGTATGGATAAACAACGACTTATGGAAAACAAACAGGGACTTATTAAACATTTGAATGATTTTCTCGGAGATGGAGAAAGAGCACTAACACCTGGGAATTTTGGACAGTTTAGACCTATTGTCGATGCACTATTCCCTGCTACACAAGCATTAGGAGTTGATATAGGGAATTTACAAACTGACTATCAAATGGAATTAATACAATCTAGTGGTGGTCCAAATAATCCTTCAGCCGGAAGATTGCATTATATTAAAGGACGTCTTCAAGATTTATTGGCGAGGGTAGAAGCATATAATCCTTAAGAATAAATCTTTCGATTTTTATCTTTTAGCCCGAATTCTGAATCAGACATAACGTATGCGATTAAAAGAAGCTTATAAAGCATTAAGGAACTCCGGTCAAAGAGAATATTCTTAAAAACTCCTTCTTCTTTATTTCTTTCATGAAAGGAAAAACAAAATCTTTTCTCGCCGCGATTTTTGTAATCGCACTTTTTATTCTTGTTTCCTATTACACAAGAC
>CAZAOW010000069.1:0-3828 GCA_964487075.1 Candidatus Woesearchaeota archaeon
GCGAATTTAGTCGCTTCTATAATCTACAATTCAATAAGACAACCAGCTATGCTTCAATTTATGGTGGGAAGTTTGGTTGGAGGCGTAAACGAAGACGGTTCAAGCGAATTATATTCTATAGACCCTGCTGGAGGAATAAAACAGATTAATGATTATGACGCGAATTACGGAAGCGGAATGCCATATGTTCTAGGACTTTTGGAAAGACAATACAAAAAAAATATGTCTATTGACGATGGCGTAAAACTAGCAGTTGAAGCTATAAAATCCTCAACTCAAAGAGATGTTGGAAGCGGACACGGAATTGATGTTTTTACCATAACAAAATCAGGAATTTTAAAAGTCGTTGACCAACAAATTGTTCCGGAATATAAAGACGAAAAAAAGTGATTTATTTAAATTAGTAAATTGAGATTTTTCTCAGAAAATGAAAAAATTAATAGGACGCGGGATTCGTAAAAACCCGCAGGAGGTTTTTACATGGACATAATAAAACTTATAACAGACAGATTTGAAAAGAAAATAAGAGAAGCCAGTTTTGAAGGCGCGAATATTGTTCTCTATACTGATAATCAGAATTTTTTCAATTCGGGGGAAGGTGAAATTAAAAAAGTTGTCAATGAAATAAAAAAGCGAATTGAACTCCGCGCAGACGAAAAAATTCTTCTCAGTCAAGAAGAAGCGACAAAAGAAATAAGGAAGATTGTTCCGACGGAAGCAGAAATTACAAACATAATCTTTGATTCAAACAGAAGCGTCGTCGTGGTTGAAGCAAAAAAACCAGGGCTTGTTATTGGAAAAATGGGCTCAATTCTTGAGGAAATAAAAAAAACCACTTTCTGGTCTCCGCAGGTTCAGAGAAGCCCTTCAATAAAAAGCCAGATAGTTGAAAATATCCGCGAAGTTTTGTATGAACAGAATAATTACAGGAGAAAATTTTTGAATTCAATCGGAAAAAAAATTTACAAAGATTGGAGCAGCGAGAAAACAGACGAGTGGGTAAGACTGACATTTCTTGGTTCCGCGAGACAAGTCGGAAGAAGTTGCATGCTTCTTCAAACGCCGAGATCAAAAGTGCTTCTTGATTGCGGAATAGATGTTTCCGCGCACGGCGAAGAAAAGTTTCCTTATTTTAACATTCCAGAATTTGATTTAAATCAGCTTGACGCGGTAATTTTAAGCCACGCGCATATTGACCATTCAGGATTTGTTCCTTATCTTTACAAAATGGGATATCGCGGTCCCATATACATGACAGCTCCGACGCGAGATATCTCAGCTTTGCTTGCATTGGATTTTATCAGCGTCGCGTACAAACAGGCGGAGCAACCTTTGTTTGCTTCTTCAGACATTAAAGAAATGGTAAAACACAGCATTTGCCTGAATTATAATGAAGTTACCGACGTTACCTCTGACATAAGACTGACTTTCTACAACGCAGGACATGTTCTTGGAAGCGCGATGTCTCATTTGAATATTGGAAACGGCTCGCACAATTTGCTTTATACCGGAGATTATAAATACGGAAAAACCCGGCTTTTGGATCCTTCGGTAACGAATTTTCCAAGACTGGAATCCGTTATAACTGAATCAACTTACGGCGCGAAAACAGACGTTTTGCCGCCGAGAATTGAAGCAGAAGAAAAACTTCTTGAATTGATAAACAAAACAATTGAGCGGGGCGGAAAAGTTTTAATTCCGGAATTGGGTCTTGGTCGCGCCCAAGAAACAATGATGATTCTTGAATCGGCAATTGCAATGGGAAAAATGGAAAAAATCCCAATTTATATAGACGGAATGATTTGGGATATCAACGCAATTCACACTGCGTATCCGGATTTTCTCAGCAGTAATATTAAGTCCCTGACTTTTCAGGATAAAAATCCTTTTATTTCTGAAATTTTTTCGCGCGTCGGCTCGGTTTCGGAAAGAAGAAAAGTAATTGAAGGCGGTCCGTGTCTGGTTCTCGCAACATCAGGAATGCTTACTGGAGGGGCAAGCGTTGAATATCTCCGCGAATTTGCGTCGTCTCCGAAAAACTCGCTTATTTTTGTTTGTTATCAGGGTTACGGGAGTTTGGGTAGGCAGATTCAAGACGGATTAAAGGAAACAAGAATGGTAGTGAATGGAAAAGAGGAAAATGTGAAAATAAATCTTGAAGTTCATAACACCGTCTATGGTTTAACAGCTCACGCAGGAAGAAACGAAATAATGTCTTTCTTTTCCCGGATTTCGCCGAAGCCGAAAAGAATAATAATAAATCACGGCGAGGTATCAAAATCTCTGGACCTTGCATCGTCGCTGTACAAACTTCATCGCGTTGAAACAAACGTTCCCAGAATTCTTGAAACGCTGAAGTTGAGATAATTTAAAAACTATTTTTGTCTTTTGGATTCAATCAATGGACGCGGGATTCGTAAAAACTCGCGGAAGGTTTTTACTATGAAACGTAATTTGAAAATAACATTTATACTTCTTGCGATGTTTTTGGTAACGCAATTAATCGGAATTTATGTCGTCTCTTTTTACTCGCCGGTGAAAATTATAAACGGCGAAACCGTCAATGTCTCTTCTCCGGATTTACCTTTCGGTTTTGAAACCCCTGAACTTAGGGAGCAAAACGAATTCAATTACGCTTTTGCATCAGTAGTGCTTTCATTCATGATTGCAATTTCTTTGTTTTTGTTTCTCACAAGATTCAATGCAGAATTCTTTCTAAGACTTTGGTTTTTCCTTGTTATCGTGATATCTCTTGTTATCTCTTTCAATGTTTTCGCGTACAACTTTGATATTCTCTCGCAAAAAATAAATTTCTTTTCATGGGCGGTTCCGGCTTCATGGTTTGTTGCGTTGTTTCTTTCTCTTCCTTTGTCTTATATAAAAATTTACAGGAGAAATTTTTTTGTCCATAACATTACGGAATTGTTCATTTATCCCGGAATTGCGTCTGTATTCGTCCCGATACTGAACATCTTTACAGTAATCTTTTTATTGATTTTGATTTCCGCTTACGACGCGTGGGCTGTCTGGCATTCGGGTATAATGCAAAAAATGGCAAAATATCAGATAAACAAATTAAATGTGTTTTCAGGGTTTTTCATTCCGTATGTCTCAAAAAAAGTAAAAATGCAGATGATGAAAGCGAAAAACTCAAAGGTTTTTTCAGGAAAACAAAAAAAGATAAGAGCCAACGTTGCAATTTTGGGCGGCGGCGACGTTGTTTTTCCGATTATCACCGCAGGAGTTATGCTGAAAACCCTTGGATTCCTGCCTGCGCTTTTGGTTATTATTGGCGCCGCCTTGGGATTGAGTTATTTGTTTTTCGTCGCCGAGAAAAAAAAGTTTTATCCCGCAATGCCTTTCATAAGCGCGGGGATTTTTGTGGGGATTGCGGTTAGTTATTTGGTTTTTTAGATGCTTCTTTTCTCTGATCATCATTATAATTTATGCACATTTGCTCCAGCCAAGTTAAATCGCTATGGGCTATTCTGGAAACAGATTCCAAGGGAACCTTTGAAGTAAACCCTTTCTTTGAAATAATTTTTAGGTGTGTCTTTTTAGTTCCAGCATTTGGAACATAGTCTAAATAAGGCGTTAAGACTATATCTTCTCCAGTTATTTGCTTGACAAGTCCGTAATAAGTCTGACTATTTTTCACGTTAATCTGGACCCATCCCCCAATATATTCTTCATAAGGAACTTTTCTTCTCGGAACACTCATTGGTTCTGCCATAATCTAAATCAAATTTCTTCTTTTAAAAACCCTTCTATTTTGTTCCCACTTTGAAAAAGTAACAAAAAGCAAGGTTTATAAAACCTAAAAATCTT
>CAZAOW010000070.1:0-3703 GCA_964487075.1 Candidatus Woesearchaeota archaeon
GTTCAAATCCGGGCATTCCCATGGCTTCGAACTTGTTCGGAGACATAGGCAAAATTCCGTCGGAATTTTGGCCATGAGCATTTGCAAGCAAATGCGGAGAAAAACAAAATGCCATCAAAATTCAAAAAAGCAAAATCAGCAGGAAGATTCGGAGCAAGATACGGAAAAAAAGTACGCGCAAATTCAAACAGCGTTGAGAACAAACAAAGAATAAAACAAAAATGCCCTTATTGTGAAAAATCCGGAGTCAAAAGAGTTTCAAAAGGCGTTTGGTTTTGCAAAAAATGCGGAAAAAAATTCGCTTCAAGGGTTTTTTACTTAAACAAAAGATGAAAACAAAAGAATTAAAAGTAACAAAATCACAAAAATAAAGATGAAAAAAAATAAAATAAAAACATTGGGTGCGGGATTCGTAAATTCATTAATCGCTACCGGGTTAAATTCATCGGATGCTGGATTCGTAAAATTCATGGACGCTGGATTCATAAAAACCCCGACGCTAAATTCGCAAGAATTTATTTCCCCTTTCAGGAGGTTTTTACATGGCTAACTATAAATGTTTCAAATGCGAGAAAAAGATTGCCAGCAACGCCCTTGACAAAAGATTTGTCTGCCCTCATTGCGGCAGCAAGATTTTTTACAAGCCGAGAACAAAAGTAAAAAATATCAAGGCAATCTGATTTTTTGTGATGAAAACCGAAAAAATCCAGGAACTGCAACTTCTTGAACAAACAATGCAAAATATTCTCCTGCAAAAACAGACTTTTCAGATGGAGCTTTCCGAAACTCAATCTGCATTGAATGAAATTCAAAAATCCGACGATGACGTTTATAAAATCATAGGACAAATGATGATAAAATCGGAAAAAAAGAAGATTCTTGAAGAACTTGAAAACAAGGAAAAGATAATTCAGTTGAGAATGTCCTCAATTGAGAAGCAGGAAGATTCCATGATGGGAAAAATTGAGAAATTTAGGGAAGAAGCAATCAACTCTGAAAATAACTGAAAAAGTCGCGAAATCTTTATAAACGTCTTGCGTATCAAATAAACATGGTTTTAGACAGGGTGAGAAAAATGTTCTCGGCAAACGATTATTCTTCCAGCGACGAATATGTTGAAATTGATTTGGGGCAGGAAAAAAAGGAAAAAAAAGTTCTGGTAAAACTTTTCAATTTGAGGCAGTACGACGACATTAACAATATTTTGAACGCTTTAAGAGAAGGGTATACTATTGCTCTGGTTGACATGAAAACCCTAAGACAAAAGGATCCTGTTGAACTCAAGAGAGCGATATCAAAAATCAAAAAAACAGTTGAAGCTCTTGAAGGAAGCATCGCGGGATTCGGCGAAAACACGATAATCGCAACGCCTTCTTTTGCAATGATTCACAAGGAAGAAGAGATTGTCAAGGACAAAGAAAAAGCAAACAGATTTGATTTGGCTTGATTTTGTTTCTGAAAATTTTTCTATAAAACATATTCGCTCGGCTTCGCCTCGCGATAACTTTTTATATTGGTAATTTTTCCCATCCCACAAACAAGTTAACTCGGAAACAAATTTTATTTTAAAGTGCTCGTAGATAAACTGAACAATAAAATGGGTTTTGCACTAATCTTCTTTGCCGATTAATAATTTTCAAACTCTCGCAATTGAGAAAACGGTTTTCAAGGCGACAATTATCGTCGCTGGCGTGAATAAAACGAGCAGCGCGGAGAAAACAGACGACACGGCGTCGCTTAGTCCTATTCCAATCAAACTTCCTGTTACTCCGTCCATTCCGAACCTGCTTACTATGACTAAAATCGCGCCGGCTATGAGAAAAGTCTGTGAATCCCTTCCGGTTACATTCATTGAACCGACGATGATTCCGAGAAAAACCAGAGCGGCGTAAATCTGTTTGCTGTAAGTCGTGAGCGCGGGAATCGGCAGAAGTGTTGTTGACAAGCCGATTATTATCGCCAGAACAACTCCGATAAGAAAAGCCCATGCCCCCAAAGAATTTTCCCTTGATTTGAGCATTTATCTTGAAACCGCCTTTTTATTATATATGATACACTGCAATGTTTAAATATCTTGTCTTTAAATAAAATTTATAAATCCAAATTCTTTTAATTCCAGATGAAAAATCAGGTGGTTTTAGTTTTATCTCTGTTTTTGCTATTTGCAATTCCTTTTATTTCTGCGACCGACACAAAAATAACAGTTACCACGCTGCCGAATCATGATGTTGATATCTCGGTTCTAAGGCACGGGCAAGTTTACAGTTTGATAGAAAGTTATCACAAAAATTCCGGTTCAAACGGAAATGTTTCCATAACTGTTTCAACGACGGAAGCGGAATTTGACGCCCGTGTTTGGGTAAAGAAAGATAATACAATAATCAAATATGAAAAATTTGAAACCGGTTTTACTTCCGGAACTCCTGTAAATCTTGATGTTTTCCCGGATTGGTATATCAAGCAAAAAGAAATTGAAAACTCCGGCAATTTCGCCGATAACGATTCTGAAAATTTAGAAACGCAAACAGAAAATTCTGAAGCGGTAACAGAAACAGAAGACTCTGAAACGACAGATGAAACCGAATCGGAAACCGAAGAAGAGCCAAATTCTGATTCTCAGGAAACGGAAAAAACCACGATTGAAACTTCAGAGAAAAATTCGTCCGCGTTGAACGGAATCACAGGATTTTTCACGTCGGTAAAAGAGAAAATTTCAATTAAAACTCTTGCTTACACTTTTGGTTTCATTTTTGCAATCGCGCTTTTCACAGGCGGTTTTGTGATGCTGAGAAGGAGAAGATTTTCTTTTTATCCTTCTTCGGAAATCAAGCAAGTAAAAATAAGAAAGCTCAGCGAGAAAATAAAGGAAAGGGAGCAGAAAAAAGAGCAGGATAAAAAAGAGAACGACGAAGTTGCCGACGCTGAAGCAAAAATAAAAGAACTTCAGGAAAAAATCCAGCAGCTTAAAAACAAGCCGCAGATGTCTGAAAAAGAGAAAAAAATTGCGGCGGCGAAAAAAAAGCTTCTTGAAGACGAAAAGGAATTGATGAAATTGCGAAGCGAAAAATCTGGTTCCGACGACGAAGAAAACTGATTTCCAATCTTATTTCGCTCGCGCTTATACGCTCGCGATATTTTTATGCTTCGCATATTTATTGCCCTCGCAATCCCGCTCGTTATCAATGTAATGAATTTCTCTCGCGAAATTGCTCGCCAACCCACCCGAAAAATCCAAATCCAAATCCAATATTAACACACAATCAATTTCTGTAAAATTTCTTGCAATAGGTGAATAACGATAAAAAGAGTTCTGCATTAATCTTTCCTTATTGGCGAAGCTTCGTGCGGAACGCCGATGCGGAGCAACAATTTTCAAAATAATTCTAATCAAAAATTTATTTTACCGACGGAGAATTTGAGTTTCATTAACTTTTTAACGGCTTTTTCTTATAAAGATATATATTAATAGTACTAAGGGGATTTTGAAATATATTCTCCAAAATAGAAATGTTTATAAACCATTATTACTGCGGAATGACATCACAAAATGACAAACAAAACATTCGCTTTGTTCGCATTGAGCATTTTCGTATTTGCATTCTTAATCGCAGGTGTTAGTGCTGAAAATCTTGCTAAATGGACATTAACCACAACTGCAACAGGTACGACAAGTGTCTCTGCAGATTCCGGAGTTAATACTAAT
>CAZAOW010000071.1:0-3699 GCA_964487075.1 Candidatus Woesearchaeota archaeon
TTTCTCTCCTTTCCAAACCCGCTTTTTCTTCACCATAAAAATAAATGTTTTTTATGTTCTTAAATATTTTGAAAAGATTTTCTCTCGCTCCGCGCCAAACTCCGTTAAGGCGCTCCGCTGAAATCCATTCTAATCCAAAAACAATTTCATAGAATCTCTTTAGTTGAAGAACGCGAATCTACATTAACATTTGGTTTTTTGGGCGGGCGGGCTCTGCTTATTGTCCTTGAAAATTTCTCACTTCCCCTTATACTTCATCAACCTAAAAAGCCCTTTCTCTGGTTTGTAAACTTTATCGGGAAATTTTTCAACAAGTTTCCAGACGCAACCATTAACCGTCTTCGGATGAAAAGTTCCGTCTGATTTTTTTATCTGAGAAATAAGTTCCGTCCAGCGTATTCCCTCGGGATTTTTTTCAAGAAGCTCAAACGCCTTCGCATTTATTTGATGCGTAACAGGAGACTGCTTTGAAATTTTCACCATTTTAAACCACATCAATTATCCGCCAAGGGCAGCATATTCACATTTCCAGACATAATTACAATGAGAAGAAGAAATGCAACTAACGTTATTGCTAAAAAAATTCCGAGGGTGTACGCAAGCAATAAAACAGCGTCCTTTTTCTTTCCATTCAAATACCAAACTATAGGGCGACCAAAAATTAAAGTGCCCGTGAAAGCTGCTGAAAAAACAAAGAGCATAAGCATCGCAATTGGGATAAATATTGTTTCATCGCCTCCTGAAAATTTATTTCCAAGGAAAAAAATCAATGATACGACGAGCACTATGTATGCTGCCGTTCCCAAGGAATTTATCACGGCATATTTCAATATATTTTTCACGAAGACTTGAAACTTTACGGATTTTTATAATTTATGAAAGATAAAAAACCTCAGCCGAGAGTTAAACTCAAGTTAAAGAATCTAAATAAGATTATTTATTCGGAAAACATTGTTTGCAAAAAGTATAGCCTTGGGCTTCCGTGAGATATGAACAGCTTGGAATGGATTCAAATGTTGAGCAGTCAGGCTGTTGTGTCGATGTGGAAGAATCGCTTGACCATGTGCTTCTATAAGATTCAAAATTCTTGTAAAAATCATCCAATGAAATTCCAAATGCATTTTGGAACGCAGTTGGTGCATCTTGTCCCTTGCCTATGTTTGCGCAAAAATCATCTAGAGACTTTATGGGTTTATCTTCCATCAGATAATCAATCGCCAGCGTGAAGAGTGGATACTTGTCAACAGATATCTGTTCTGATGTTTCAAATGATTTCAGCTCGCCTGATATCTGTCTGGACGGAACTATTTCTATGTCGTATGTGCTGAATTGTTGCGGGAGCCATCCCACCTCGCGCATAACTTTGATGGACAGCCATTCGGCCTCTCCTTCAAAGAACCATTTTGGAGCTACCGTGCCCTCGGCTCCAGTGTATCCACAACCATTCTGAAACTGGTAGACATGCGCATATTCATGTGCCGGAATCTTTGGGCGCCATTCCACTCCGCTGCCCATCTCGCTGTTGGTCTGAATTTGCCTGTTCCAAGCGAAAGCCTTGGTTCCGATAAGAATCACTATCTTCCCGCTTTCCACAACGACTTGGGCGCCTATTGAAGGATCATTTGACGGAATAGCGTCGACTCTCAATCCAGACGGCTTGTCCGTGCTTTTGCCAAACCATTCATTGAGATAAAAATCCATTGCAGAAATTCCTTCCACAACAAAAGCTTTGTCCCCCTCAGTTACATCAGAAGCGAATTCCTCGTCGACAAGAGATGGTAAAATATCAAAAACTTGTTTCTGCGCGGGAGTGTTTGTTGTTTGCGAACTGTTGCCTTGAGTTCCAGCCTCTTTTTCAAATTCACACAATTCTACACATCCTGCCCTAGTAATGCTTTTGCAATCGGGCGGCCATTGTATTGTCTTTCCGGCTTTCCAATCTTCGCATGATTGTTTGCCTTGAGCATCCGGTATAATGGAGCACGAAGAAGGCCAGCAACCGAAATCACTTCCTGTAGATTCAGAAGACTGATTTGGTGAATGACTAAAATAAAAAAATGCCCCTGCCGCAACTATAACAATTACTGCAAATATGCCAATCCATAAAAATTTTCTACTGCTTCCACCCTCAATTGCTTTTGCCAATTTTTCCTCTTTTAAAAACTTAACAATCAAACATTTCTTAATTTATAAATTTCACACTCTCGGCATTTTATAAATATGAAAACGCCCCAACCGGGACTCGAACCCGGATCACCAGCGCGACAGGCTAGTGTCATAGCCCTTAGACCATTGAGGCGTAAAAACCTCCCGCGAGTTTTTCCCGAAAGGGAAATGGGTAAGTTTACGAAACTCTTTACGAATCCCGCAACCGAGGTATTGAAATAAAATACAAGAATTTGCTTTTAAACTTTCTTATTCCCTCAACACAACAATATTCGTCATGCCTTATGCAAATTTTAATTTGTATCGGGATGAATAGTCAATTTTTTAATATCACAATATTGTTCATGCCTCTTCTTTTCCTCTCAATAATTTGCTTCGCTTCCAGTTTGTCAAGAAGCCGCGTCATTTTCACTTTTCCTGTTCCAAGTTTTTCCATCAAATCCGCTTGAAACATCGCATTGTCTTCTTCAACTAGCAAATCAACTATTTTCTTTTCGTCTTTTTCAATATTTGACAAATCAATTTTCTTTTTTCTTTCCTTGATTTTTCTCAACACTATTTTTTCCTGCGGTTTTGAAAAAACTAAAACCAATCCGACAACTATAAGCAAACCGACAATTCCCAATGCAAGATAGGTTTGCTGATTGATTGTTGTATTCATCGGACAAACAGACCCATGCTCAAGTCCGCAAGAAACCAAAACAATATCTTTCATTGCATTATTAAATAAAAATATTATAAAAACAATTAAAACAGAAATTCCCAAAATCAAATATCCGACATTTTTGTTTTCCATGAAAATAAATTGAAAGTTTGTTTATAAAACTGTTGAAACCAGTTTCATCAAAGCAGTTATATATCAAATATTTCTATGCGTCTTATGACATTCAAAAAATTTGTAAAATATGTAAATGAAGAAGAAAATCTCATCAAGACAATTTTAATTTCTCTCGCAGCATCTTTTGCGCTTCTGACTTTTTTGTATTTTTTCAGATTAAGATACGTCGCGGATTTCATTCCGAAATACGGCTTCTTCCTGTTCTTCGCGATTTTAAGTTATTCCCTGATTTTGCCGTCTGTAAAACACGTCAAAAGATACATGGAATTTCAATGCATGTCGGGAATGATGATAGGAATGACAATCGGCACGGTTTCAGGATTTCTTTCCGGTTTCTATATTGCTTCTACAAACGGAATGTTCGTCGGTTCTGTTTTCGGCATGGCGGTTGGTATTTTCTTCGGCATTTGGAACGGAAAATGTTGCGGAATAATGGGAACGCTTGAAGGAATAATGGCAGGATTCATGGGCGGCTTGATGGGCGCGATGACCTCGTTTATGCTTTTGAACGACAACATAAAATATATGTCAGTCATTGTCTTTGTCGTTTCTGGAACAATTCTTTTCGGATTGAATTACATGATTTACAAAGAGACAAGAGAAACGGAAAAAAGAAGCGAAGAAAATGATTTCTTTGTGATATTCTGGAGCGTTCTTCTGACAACAATAACAATTTGGCTTATGGTTTTCGGACC
>CAZAOW010000072.1:0-3682 GCA_964487075.1 Candidatus Woesearchaeota archaeon
CCAAGTTATTGTTGTTACGTTTTCGCAACTTGAAAGAGTCGTATTAACAAGATACGTGTCGTTGCTGTACCAGCAATTGAATAATCCGCTGCCCAAATCCGAACGAGTGTAATTTATCTCTGCGTTTGCATAAGAGACGACAGAATTATTAAATGGAAAGGTTATGTTTACGTCAGGTTTAGTTAGGTCAATAGTGAAACTCACGGAAGTGTAATTCAAGTTTCCAGCGGAATCATTCACATAAATTGTAACGTTATGTTTTCCCTCGCTCCAAGTTAAGTTAGTTATGTTGAAGAAAGTTGGAGTTTTTCCCAAAGATTTATTTGCTGCTGCATGAGTATCGTTGTTGTACCAAACAGAGTCTATCCCTAATGAATCCGAAAAAGTAAAATTAATATTTTGACCTGTGTTCGTCGTGTTTGTATTATTCACTTCAGGAATTAAAATGCTTAAACTTGGGTTTACAGAATCAATCGTGAAAGAAATTGTTGCAAAATTGTAATTTCCCGCAGAATCATTTGCCCATATTGTTACATTATGTTTTGCATCGCTCCATGTTATATTTGTAATGTTGAAAGAAGTTCCCAAAACTCCCAAACTTTTATTTGAAGCAGTATAAGTGTCGTTGTTGTACCAAAAGTTGAACAAACCAGAACCTGAATCGCTTGCGGTGAAATTAACGTTTAAAGTATTTGTACCATTAGAGTTATTTACCGTCGGGAAGGCGATTGAAATGCTTGGTTGAATTGTGTCAATTGTGAAACTTATTCTCGTTTGATTTACATTCCCAAAAGTGTCGTTCGCGTAAATCGTTACATTGTGCTTTCCTTCGCTCCACGTAAGATTTGAAATGTTGAATTGCGTTCCTAAAACTCCAAGTGATTTGTTAACAAGATAGGTGTCGTTGGAATACCAAAAGTTAAAGAGGTTTGTGTCGGAAGATGTGAAATTAATGTTATAACCCGTGCTTGAGGAGTTTGTGTTGTTCACCGCCGGAAATTGTATTTCAACCGCAGGAAGTATTGAATCAACCATAAAACTTATTCTTGATTGATTTACATTTCCAGTGGTATCATTTGCATAAACCGTTACATTATGGTTTCCTTCGCTCCAAACAACAGTCGTAATATTTGTTCCGCAGGTTGCAAGACTTGTGTTCACGAGATTTGTATCGTTTGAATACCAGCAGTTGAATAATCCGCCAGCATCCGAAGCAGTATAATTCACGTCAAGATTGTTGTTTGTCGTGTTTGTCAAATTTGTTGGGAAAACAATTTCAATCGCGGGAAGAGTTGTGTCTGCCTCTGCAGAATAAACAGTTATATTAGTATAATCAATGTTAACTGAATCAGAACCGTCTAAATTTTTTCCTTCACACAAGTAAACAAACTGGTTTCCTTGTATATAATCTGTGACGACTGATGTTATATTGTAATCACAATCACCATCGCTGGTGGTCAAAGCACATATTGAATTCCATACAGAACCGGTGAAGTTCGCTACATAACAACTTGCACCTTCACCGCCGCCAAAAGTGGCAAAACCATTGATATGAATAAAAATTGAGGTAATGTCTGCGGGAGTTTCAGATATGGTAAAGTTGAATCTAAAAGATGGCTCTGTATTTGAACCGCCAGCCTGAGTAATATATCCTGTGTTATCACTCTGAACATTTGTGTAACTTGAAATCTCTGTTCCCCCTATACCATCTGTTCCCCATACAGGGGGAAAAGTTGTTTCATTATTTATATAAATGAAATGAATTGTTCCCTGTCCCGAATTGTAATCATAATTTGCCTTTGGATCCACAATATGCTCAAACTCCAAAGAACCAGAAACAACTTTCAAATCAAAAGTGTCTTGCGATTCTGAAATCAAATTTGTCAAATAAATTTTATTGTATTCGTTTTCATTCAGCGACGAAAATTCCGCAACTAAATCACCCCCATCGTTTTCATAAACTTCAATTCTCGGATTTCCGCTTGTTATTCTCGGATAAATTGTGATATCGTTTCCGCTTGTAAGATTTTTTTCAAAAGTTACGCGGACAAAATGATTGGCTTGAATTTCCTCGCTCCAAATTCCATCAAGTGCTTTTACTTGTTCGTAAATGTCAGAAATAAAATTATAGTTTTCATCCAAATGTTCCGCTTTCGTAATCACGATAATTTCAAAAGTCTGCTCTGAAAGATGCGGAACATTCCATTCTATGTAATCGTAAATCCCGTCGGAATCCAAGTCTTCAACGCTTAGCGGTTCAATAAAAGAATCATTTTCAACCCAGCGAATTTTTATTGACGCTGGATTTTTAATATTCAAATTTTCATCAAGATTTGTGTAGGCAAGAACATTTTCATAATGCAGATTTTCAGGACCTGAAATTACAATCCTTTTTCCGTTTGCAATTTCTTCTTCAATCGCTTTTGGAGCTTGAGTAAAGTATTCAACTTCGTATTTTTCAACGCTTTCATTTATCTCAACCAAGATTTTTTCTTCGTTTTCAGAATCAGAGATAACATTTCCAGTTATTCTCCCGATAATCCTTGACAAAAATCTGTAAAGCCAATTACTTTGATTTCCGCCGATAACAGCACCGGTAATTGCAAAACTGCTCTCTTCATTTTCGGGCGTTATTGCTGTAATAACAACATCTTCCGCGCCGGCAGGAATTGCAATTGTTCCGTTTGTTGGATTTTCAGACGTTATTTCCGAAATCCACTTTACAGGTTGATTTAAAACTGCCTGAAACTGCGTTGTCTGAACTGTTAAATCTCCGTCGGTAAAATCAATAATTGTTTCGTTCAAAATTGTTTCATTCGTCAAAGTTTCAATTTGCGTTTCATTTTCAGTTGTTTCAATAATTCCTTCTTCTGCAATGTCTGTTTCGTTTTCAGAAGGTAGAAGATATTCTTCTTGGGAGGGACTAGTCTCATTTTGAAGAATATCTCCGTTTATTTCTTCTGAAATTGACGTGTTGATAATTTCTTCCTCGTTTGTCTCTGTTGCGTTTTCTTCTTCAAGAATTTCTTCGCTGGGGATTTCCGTCGGCGTTTCCGCCCCGCCAGAAGAAGTCTCTGAATTTTCCGTGGAAGTTTCCGTCGCTGTTCCGTCTTCAATTGTAAAACCGAGAATTTTCGGCTGCAAATACATCAAGGGAAAAATTAAAACGGAAATCAAAACAGCTGAAATAAGGAAAACGACAAAGTTTGTCTTCGTAAGAACTCTTCGTTCTTTTGCTATTTCTTTTTTGCATTCTTTTATGTAATCATCAAAGTGTTGAACCCATTCCTGAAGGTTCAAGCCGTTTCTTTTTTGGTAAAACGTTTCAAGAAAAGTTGAATATGAAATTTCCCCACGGTGATATTTTGCCTTTAAATTCTTCAGATAATCGGAAAATTCTTTTTTCTTTTCCTCTGCATCCCGGATTTTTTTCTTAAGCTCCGCTATTCTAGTTCTTGCTATCCGAGTCCCTCCCATCACTTATCTTGTATGTATTTTAACTTATAAATATATGTAATTTACAAACTTTACTTATTATTTATGTATTAACAAAATTTAAAAGAAGTAGTGCCTAAATAATTTAACAGAAAGATTTAAATAAAAAGGTTTATACGGTTTATACATGATTGAAATAAAAACAAAATTAAGAAAATGGGGGAATTCGTTCGGAATAGTCATACCT
>CAZAOW010000073.1:0-3667 GCA_964487075.1 Candidatus Woesearchaeota archaeon
CGCAAAATCTTTTTCGTTCTTCAATTCTTGCGGGATTTTGATTTCATCAATGACAAATGTGTGATTTATTTCTGCGATTTTAAAATCCGGTTTTTCAAAAACAAAACTTTTTCCAAGATTCCCGTCCGCCGTCGTTAATTTGCAAAAATCCGGCTTTTTTCTTTCCTCGTTTTCTTTTCCTTGTTTCCCCGACTTCGGCGCCTTCGGTTTTATTTTCAATTCCGAATCGTTTGTCTTAAAGGAAAGGGCGAAAAAAGTTTTTGGAAATTCTTCAAGCAACCCCAAAATCTCGTTTCCAGACATTTCTTCCTGAATTCCGTAATTTTTCACGCCCTGAAATTGTTTTTTCGTTTTGAATTTTATCTTTCCCGTTAAATCCGACGTGGAAATCACGGCGCCGGAAACCGATGTTTTTTCGCTTCCCAGTTTTTTCGCCATCTCTTTCACAAGATCGTTCGCGAAATCCGCGCCCGCATTTATCGTGAATTTCCCTTTTGATTGCTTCGCAAAAATTTCGGCTTTGTTCCTGAACTCCCCTCTGCTGTATTTCTGAAATTGCAAATGAACGTCTTCGTCAATTTTTTTGTCAAAAATCTTTTTTATGAAGTTCATCGCGCAAAAAACCAAGTTTAACTTTTAAATCTTGTCCCACCCCTCAAGAAATAAACATTAAAGGTAAGTCCAATCTTTATTAACTTAATCAACTAAGAACCAAATAATAAAATTTTTTCCTGCATTAATTTTTTTTCATTGGCGAAGCGCCCATTGGTTTTCATGCGCAATACATCAATAACGCGAGCGAAGCGAGCGTCTCGGTTTGAGACATAAATTTATAAATTTCTTCCAATTGTTTTTTAAAATGACGACCGTAACAATTGACAACGAATATTTCAAGAAAATTATGACAACAGCCATACTTTTCATTCTCCTCGTTCTTTCTTTTCTGATTCTTAGGCCGATTTTGCTTTCGGTGATAATGGGAGTGATTCTCGTCGCTGTTTTCTCTCCGCCGCACGATTGGATTTTGAAAAAAACAAAATCAAAATTCCTGTCTCTTACGCTTATTTGCGTTTTCATAGTCTTGATGATAGTTCTGCCTTTTTGGTTTCTTATGCCTGTTTTCGTGAAGCAGTCGTTTGAATTTTACGTCGCTGCGCAGCAAATAGATTTCGTGCAAACTTTTGCAAACATATTCCCTTCCCTTTCCCAAGAACAGATTTCATCTGAGTTCGGATCTGTTTTCTCGGGATTTATTACAAAATCCCTTAACACTCTTGTTACTTCCTTTTCAGAAGTCTTGCTTAATTTCCCGACGATATTTCTGCAGTTGATTGTCGTCTTCGCAACTTTTTTCTTTGTCATGAAGGACAAGGATGAAATAATGGATTTCGTAAGAAGTCTTATACCTTTTTCCAAGGATGTTGAGAAACGGCTGATACAATCTTCAACAGATATAACGCTTTCCGTTGTTTACGGGCAGATTGTCATAGGAATAATCCAAGGTCTGATTGCCGGTTTTGGTTTTTTGATTTTCGGAGTTCCGAGAACGATTTTCCTCACGCTTCTTGCGGTTCTAGCAGGAATTCTTCCGATTATCGGACCGACAATAATCTGGATTCCCGTCGTGATTTATCTTCTTATAAGCGGAAACACTTTTGCGGCGGCGGGTGTCGCGTTTTTCGGAGTCATCTCCGCAGTGATAGACAATTTCTTAAGGCCTTTTTTGATATCAAAAAGCTCAAAGATGCATCCTCTTCTTTCATTGATCGGAATGATAGGAGGATTTTTCTTTTTCGGAATTCTTGGATTCATCCTCGGTCCCCTTATACTCGCTTATGTAATAATAATCCTTGAACTTTACAGAGGGAAAGAACTGCAAGGATTTTTCTTGAAGCAGTAAATAGTTTAAAATGAAATTGAAGGTGAAATTCTTGAAATGGGAAGCCGGTCTCCCGGTTGCGATGCTGCATTACAAAACCGCGGACAAACTCGGAGTGAGATTTCAGGGAAACATTTCAATAAAAACAGTTTCCAATCATCCGAAGGATATGGTTACAATAATAGACACGATTGACGAACCTTACGTGAAGGAAAACGAGATTCTTGTTTCCCTGGAAATAAAAAAAGCGATGGACTTGCAAAAAGGCGAGATGCTGGACGTTAATCTTTCGCCGGCTTCCGAAAGTTTGAATTACATAAAGAAAAAAATCAACGGTGCCGTTCTCTCCAAAAAAGAAATAGACTTGATAATAAAAGACATAGTGAAAAATTCCCTTTCCGAGGCGGAAATAGCGTTTTTCGTCGCTGCAATGTATCGCGAGGGAATGAGCAAGGCGGAAACAATAAACATGATTGAGTCAATGTTAAAGTACGGGACAAAATTTAAAGTAAAGGGAAAATACGTCGTTGACAAGCATTCAATAGGCGGAGTCGCGGGAAACAGAACGACGCCGATAGTGGTTTCAATCTGCGCGGCGGACGGACTGGTTTTTCCCAAAACGTCGTCGCGGGCGATAACTTCTGCCGCGGGCACGGCGGACGTTGTTGAAACAATCGCCGAAGTTGATTTTTCCGAGAAAGAACTTAAAAAAATAATTTCAAAAACAAAGGCGTTCATGGTTTGGGGAGGTTCTTTAGGAATGGTTCCTGCCGACGAGAAAATAATAAAAGTTGAAAAAGAATTGAAAATAGATCCCAAGTCCCAACTTCTCGCTTCCATAATGTCAAAAAAATTCGCAGTTGGAAGCAAATATATTCTGATAGACATTCCTTTCGGAAAAAGCGTGAAAGTTGACAGGAAAAAAGCCCTTGAACTAAAAAAAGAGTTTGAGTTTCTTGGAAAACATTTCGGAAAAAAAATTAAATGCGTCCTGACCGACGGAAGCCAGCCGATTGGAAACGGCGTCGGTCCCGCCCTTGAATTGAATGATATAATTCTTGTCTTGGACCCAAGGAAAAAAGGCCCTTTAGACTTGGAAAAAAAATCGCTTTTCCTCGCAGGGGAAATATTTGATTTAACGGGAAAAACAAAAAAAGGGCATGGAATAAAATTCGCCGAGAAACTTCTTTATTCCGGAAAGGCGTTTGAAAAATTCAAGGAAATAATAAAAGCTCAAAACGGAAACCTTGAGAATCTTAAAAAATCAGCAAGATTCAAAAAAGACATTTTCTCGCCGAAAAATCTCGTTATAAAAGAAATAGACAACAGAAAAATAAATTCTCTTGCACGGATTTCGGGCTGCCCTGTTGACAAATTCTCAGGGGTTTATCTTTACAATCATGTCAACGACCGCGTTTTGAAGAGGAAAAAACTGCTTACAATCCACTCTGAAACCCAGTCGCGTTTAAGACAGGCGGTAAAATTCTATCATACTGAAAAACCGATAAAGTTCAAATAGCACAACTATATTTTTAAACCCGTAATTTCTTTTTTCCTGATGGCGGAACGCGAGAGCATACGAAGGCAGAGACTCGTTGAATATCTCAAGAGAAATCTCGGGAAAGGTTACGACATGGACTCTTTGAAATGGGCTCTTATCAGGCAGGGAAACTCGCGAACAGACGTTGAATCCGCGATTAATTTGGTAAAGTCAGATATGCCGAAGAAAACCATGCAAATTGAGAAGCCGGAAATCTCCCGCGAAGTTTATGATTTTGAAAATAATCC
>CAZAOW010000074.1:0-2517 GCA_964487075.1 Candidatus Woesearchaeota archaeon
TTTTGATTCTTCAGCGAGAGTTTCCGGAACCGGATTTTATTACCTTCAGGGAGAACTTGCATTGCTAAACCGCGCTTTGATAAATTACGCGACAGACATAATGATAAAAAAAGGATTTCAATACGTTGAAACCCCCCTTATGCTGAAAGAAGGAATAATAGACCAGGTTACGGACTTGAACGACAAAAAAAATCAGATTTATTTAATTCGCGACGACGATTTGGCTTTGATAGGAACGAGCGAGCATTCCCTTATCGGGAGATTTGCAGAACAGGAAATTGAAGAAAAAAAATTGCCGATAAAGCAAACTTCTTATTCAATGTGTTTCAGGAAGGAAATAGGCAGCCACGGAATTGATGAAAAAGGACTTTTCAGGACGCATCAGTTCAATAAGATTGAAATGATTGTAATTTGCAAGCCAGAGGAATCGGAGAAATTTTTTGAGGAATTAAAGAAAATCACGGTTGAGATTTTTAAAGGATTGGAAATTCCCATAAGAGTCTTGAAAATATGCTCCGGAGATTTGGGAGATTTGAAATACGAACAGATTGATGTTGAAGCATACAGCCCGAGAAAAAAAGATTATTTTGAAGTCGGTTCTTGTTCAAATTTAACAGACGCGCAGGCGAGAAAATTAGGAATTTCCACGAGGATTAAAGGACAGAGAATTGTGCCGCACACTTTGAACAATACCGCTATTGCAACATCAAGAGCTTTAGTTGCAATCTTGGAAAATCATCAACAAAAAGACGGAAGCGTGAAAATCCCGAAAGCACTTTGGAAATATACGGGGTTTAAAAAAATAGAAATGAAGAAAACGGAAAAGAAAAAGAGGAAATGAGTTTTATTGTCGTTTATATCACGCATGCAAATCTGAAAAACGCTAAAAAGATTTCTGATGAATTGCTTAAAAAAAGATTGATTGCTTGCGCAAATTATTTTCCTATTCAAAGTTCTTATTGGTGGAAAGGAAAAATAGAAAATTCCGATGAAATTGTTTCTATTGTTAAAACAAAAAAAGAAAATTGGAATAAATTAAAAAGAGAAGTTGAGAAAATTCATCCTTATGAAATTCCTTGTATTATGAAATTTGATGTTGAAGCAAATGAAGATTATGAAAAATGGATAAATGAGGAAACAATATGAAAATAAGAAAAGCAAGGGAAAGCGATAAGGAAAGAATTCTGGAATTATTGAACGCGGATTCAGGAAATACTGGAAACGATGAATTGCATTACGAATTAAAACATGCAGAAGAATACATCAAAGGGAAAGGATTTGAAACTTTTGTCACCGAAATTGATGGGAAAATTGTCGGCGTCGTTATGGCGAACGTTTTTCCAATTGGAAAATATGCAGAAATGTATAATGTTGCTGTTGACAAAGATTATAGAAAGAAAGGCGTTGCGACAAAATTAATGAATTTTCTTGAGAATTATTTGAGAAAAAAGAAAATAGAATTTGTTTACGGATATATCAATGAGGACAATAAACCTTCGCAGAAAATGACGGAAAAGCTCGGATATGAAAAAGGGAAAACAGAGTTATTCTATTCTAAATTTTTGAAGAAATAAGTTATTTTATATTTTTGCCGTTCTCAGCAAATTTGCGTTTGTAACAACAGTAATTGACGAGAGAGCCATTGCAATTTCTGCTATGACCGGATGCAAAAATCCGAGAATAGCGACGGGAATTGCAACCGTGTTGTACGCAAAAGCCCAGAACAAATTCTGCTCTATTTTCTTGAATGTTTCTTTTGAAAGATTTATCGCTTGAACGACGCCTAGCAACGAGCTTTTCGCCAAAACCAAATCGCCGGATTCAATTGCAATGTCTGAACCAGAGCCAATCGCAATTCCGACATTGCTTTGTTTTAATGCCGGAGCGTCGTTTATTCCGTCGCCGACGAAAGCCACCATTCCCTGCTTCTGAAGCTCTTCAATTTTTTTTGCTTTATCTCCAGGCAAAACTCCGGAAATAACTTCTGAAATCCCGACTTCTCTCGCAACAGCCCTTGCTGTTCTTTCATTGTCGCCTGTAATCATTATTGTTTTGAAACCTTGGGCGGAGAGAAGCGCAATGGCCTCTATGGAATCCGGTTTGACAGCGTCGGCAACTCCGATAATTCCCAAAACTTCTTTGTTTTCCGCGACAATCATAACCGTAAATCCAAGGGATTCAAAATCTTCAATCGCTTTTTCAAAACCTTTCAGCGAGATTTTATTTTCTTTCATAAGCAGAGAGTTTCCAATTGCGATTTTTTTCCTTCCAATATTTCCCTCTACTCCCCTGCCGCGGAAAATCTTAAACTCCTTCACTTCTTTGTATTTTCTTAAATTCGCGCGCTGAACAATCGCCGTTGCAATCGGATGCTCGCTGAGTTTTTCCAAGGAAGCAGAGATTTCAAGAAGATAATTCTCTTTGACATTTTTCGCAGTTTGAATATTTCTGACTTCCGGTTTGCCTTTTGTTATTGTTCCTGTTTTATCAAATACAATTATCTTTACTTCTTTCATT
>CAZAOW010000074.1:2527-3658 GCA_964487075.1 Candidatus Woesearchaeota archaeon
ATTTGAAGAATCTTTTGGTAAAATACCGAGAACGTTTGAACTTTTTTCATGGTTTGCATTGCCTCGCCCTTCCTTATTAAAATTCCGCGTTTTGCTCCCATTCCCGATCCGACCATTAATGCCGTCGGAGTTGCCAAACCGAGAGCACAAGGACACGCAATCACTAGAACGGAAATTGAAATTCCTAAAGACTTGCTTAAATCTTTTGTAATGTAAAACCAAAAGGCAAATGTCAGCATTGCAATAACCAAAATTGACGGAACAAAAATCCCTGTTATTTTATCCGCGAGCTCCTGAATTGGGATTTTTGAACTCTGCGCGTTTTCAACCAAATCAATAATGTGCGAAAGAAAAGTGTCTTTTCCGATTTTCGTTGCTTTAACGTAAAGAATCCCGTCTTGATTTATCGTCGCCCCGATTACCAAATTTTTTACAGATTTGTCAACCGGAAGACTTTCACCTGTAACCATTGATTCGTCAACGCTGCTTGCGCCCTTCACAACAATTCCGTCTGTCGGAATTTTTTCTCCCGGTTTTATAATCATAATATCTCCGAGTTGAATTTCAGAAACGGGAATCTCAATTTCTTCTTTATTTTTTAAAATCCTTGCGTTTTTCGCGCCGAGCTCAAGAAGTTTTTTTATTTCTTGGCTTGCGCGTCCGCGGGCGATGGATTCAACGTATTTCCCCGTTGTGTAAAAAGACATAATCATCGCGGAAACCCCCGAATAATCGGAGACAAAATTAAAGTAGCTGAAAATCCCTGTAAGATAAGCGACAATTGTTCCAAGCGCGATAAGAGAATCCATATTGAAATAAAATGTAAACAAACCGCGCATGCCTCCTCTGACTGTGCTGAATCCGAATATAAAAACAACGGGAAACGCCAAGACCAAAAAAACTATTGCCAAATAATTTTCGGGAATTAAACTCATTCCAAATATTCTTTCCGAAAGCATAAAAATCGCGATTGGTATTGCGAAAATCCATGAAAGGTATGTTCTTTTTTTCCAGTCTTTTATCTCGCTGTCTTCTTCAATTTCAGAATGATGATGTTCGTCCATGTTCATTTCATTCCCTCTCAATTCCCGTGATTTTATATCCTACTTTGGAAACAGCTTTTCTTAATTC
>CAZAOW010000075.1:0-1364 GCA_964487075.1 Candidatus Woesearchaeota archaeon
TCGTTTATTCTTAACATACACTTTCACGAAATCTCAACTTTAAAAATTTTGTTGTGTTGCGGGCTTTGTTTGAAAAATCCTGAATTGTTTTAACTTGTTAAACAAGATAAAATTGGCTCACTCACTTTTGTTCGTTCGTATATTAATAATAATGTTAATGTAAAAGTCGCCGTTTTTTAATTAATCATCTTATCCTTAGTGAGCCGGAGGCGAACCAAATTTTAAATAACTTTATTAATATTCAAAAATCAATCTCAACTTTTCCTTTTTTGATTTTGCACTGGCAGGCAAGTCTATGTTTTTCGTCGCGTTCCAAATCTTTTTCAGCTTGAGTTAAATCCGAAAAGTTTTTTTCTCCCGAAACAATTTCAATCATGCACGTTCCGCAGAGTCCGTCCTCGCATCCGAACAAAACTCCCGCCTCTTCCGCCGCGCTTTTGATTTTTTCGCCATCGGGAATTTCTTTTTCAAAACCTGTTTTTTTGTAAATGAGCTTCGCCATGATTATTTCAAGAAATTAAATTGTAATCCTTTATCTTTAGAAACAGGCAGTCTTCTAACTCTCAGTCTTATTGCCTCTTTTACCTTTTCCTCCTCTTTTTTGGGAATTTCCCCATGTCCGTTTTCTTCATCATCCCTTGAAACTCTTTGAATATATCCGAATATCTGGATATCCACTCTTCTTCCATTTCCATGATTAGGAAGTTTCAAAAAATATTCAACTTCCTGTCCGTTACATATGACAGAATCCCTATAACCTATTTGATAATCTCCGTCTGGAATCATCTCACCAACAGGAATTCCCGCAAGACTAATCAAATTCTTTCTTTCCATTGCATTCAACACAAAATATTTTCATTTATAAATTTAGTGAATCAATTTTTACAGATGTCAGATTATTTTCTCTAAGAAATTCTATTTTGTCCAAGGCAATTTTGGCTTTTCGTTTGAATATGTTACGCTTTTTGGTTTTCCAATTTTGATTTGGTCAATTCCATCATGCACAAAATAAAAAGTGTTTCCTAGCAAATCTTCTATTATTCTTTTTTTATTCTTAGGAAATTTATTATTTCCTAGTCTTTCGTGTAGTTGACTTCTTATTCTTGCCCCAACGTCTAATCTGTCTGCTGTTGGAACAGGGATGTACGCTCCGTCATGGTAGATATCTAAAACCAACAAACTCGGGAAACTCTCTCCGTATTTTATTACTGTAGCTGTGCGGACATTTCTCCCAAAAAATTCAAAGTTGTCCGAATCAATTTGCTTTCCGTCAATATATTGCGAACTCATAAAAATCTTTCAATAAAGTTGTTTATAAATTTTTAGAATTTCTTTAATTGGTTTTTCTGTGTGCCCATGCTTCA
>CAZAOW010000075.1:1374-3647 GCA_964487075.1 Candidatus Woesearchaeota archaeon
TTTTACTCGCGTTTTTTGACTAAGCCCTGCTTGACTCAGTATTAACTCAGCTACGCCGTTTCTCTCTCTTCTTGGAATTTTCTCAGACCTTTCCTCGCCGGTTAAAAATTTTTCAACCTGCACAAATACATGATAAGGTTGATGAGGTCTATCTGGACTGTTACCATTAGCACTTCCTCTTCTTACACTATAATGAATTTCCCCGTCGTTATAAAATATATGCCCTTTTCTGATAACAATTGAATGACTGTCCATTTCCGCCGTGCCGTCTGGAATAATATTATATGCCATTTTCAACAAACTGATTTAAAAACAGGAGTTTTATAAATGTTTTTATTTCTTGTTGATAAATTCGTATGCAGAATAAGCAGCGGTGCATCCATCGGCAACTCCTGTAATCAATTGTTTGAATTGCTTGTCTGTAACATCTCCTGCCGCGAAAACTCCAGGAACATTTGTTTCAGAGGTCATGTGGTTGATTTTAATTTCGTTTTTTTCGTCTGTCTTTACGCCAAGAGTTTTCGCCAAATCCGAAAGCGCGATGTGTCCGATGGCGACAAAAACCCCGTCAACATCAAGATTTTTTTTGCCCTTGAAATTTCTGTCCAGAACAACTGATTTGACAAAATCTTTCCCTTTTATCTCAACAATATTCGCATTGTTTATAATTTCAATTTTTTTATTTTTCTTTATCCTTTCGTAATTTATCGGTTCTGGACGAATTTCCTCGCCACGGTAAATTATGTAAACTTTTTTTGCGTGTTCGCTCAAAAGTAGCGCGTCTTTCGCCGCGCTGTCGGAACCGCCGACGACCGCAACAATTTTATCTTTAAACAACGGGGAATCGCAAAGTGCGCAATAGCTCACGCCGCGATTTTCAAATTCTCTGTTTCCTTTCACGGTTTCAGGAAGTTTTTTCCACATCGTTCCGGTTGCAAATAAAATTGTTTTTCCTTCGTAAGTTTCTTTTTTTGTTGCAACTGAAAAACCGGTTTTTGTTTTTTTAACTTCCGAAACTTTTTCGTTTTTTATTTCAACAAGTTCGTATTCTCTTGCATGGTTTTCAAGTTTTTTTGCAAGCTCAACGCCGGAAATTTTTGCAAATCCGGGATAATTCTCAACGACGTGCGTTGTTGTAATCACGCCGCCGATTGGAAGTTCTGTTCCGTGCGTAAAACCAAGGACAAGCGTTTTTAATCCAAGGCGCGCGGAATACATTCCTGCCGCAAGCCCTGTTCCGCCGCCACCGATAATGACGAAATCGTAAATTTTGTTTGTCATTTTATAAAACCAATTACCCTACGCCAAAAGCGATTTTTAATTTTTCCTCATCAAATCCGACGATTATTTTTCCGTCAATTTCTGTAACGGGGATTCCCATTTGTTTTGTTTTTGCGAGAACTTCGTGGATATATTTTGCGTTTTTTGTAACGTCCCTTTCTTCAAAAAGGATTTTATTTCTTTTGAAAAATTCCTTTGTTTTCCCGCACCATTGACATGCAGGACTTGAATAAAAAATGACTTTTCTCTTTGCCACAAAATAAAAATCCGCGGATTTATTTAAACTTATTGAATGGTCCATGGAGGAATCGGACCTCCGCTTCCTCGGTTTTTAGCATCTCCTCTTCGTGTCAGCATCCATAAATGGAGGTGCGGAACTGCTTGCGGTTCTGCGTGTAAACGAGGTGTTCTACCATTAGACTAATGGACCATTGGGCAACTGCGTTTCCCCTTCGGCAAACCCCTTCCTTGAGAGAAGGTTAATATTTTCAATTAAATCCTTTTGTTAAAAAACCTTTCCTTTATCAAACTCCGAAAGCTTTTTAATTGGTTGATTTCTTGAAAATCCATGAACCTGGAAACACTTGCAAAACCTTTCATAGTTGCAGATGAATGGATACTAAGACAATATACAAAACCCGTGAAGAAATGGGAAGATAAAGGGCACAGCAAATATAGTTTGGCTTTAATGTCTGACGCGATAGCATCTACTTTCTTAACCCCCTCCCGTTTTTTTGACTCGAGGATTACCTCTTTCTTGGTACCTTTCTTACCCTATTCCCTAGGATTTTCTTTCGGGCCATCCACGTTAGGATTATTCTTGGGTGTGAGCCATACAGGATTAAGCGAATCTAATGGTAAAAAAATAATTAGTGATCCGGTTAGTTATTATTTTGACAAAATGTCTAGGATTATTAGAATGCCTGAATTAATAACAGGAATCTCTCTTGCTGGAAAAGGAACATTTGATATTTATAACTATCTTTCAAATA
>CAZAOW010000076.1:0-1803 GCA_964487075.1 Candidatus Woesearchaeota archaeon
GCCCGACGATGAAATGGAAGATGATTCCGGAAACGGAGAAGCCGGGGAAGAGTAAGGTTTAATTTAGGTGAAACATGGACGATAACAAATTCATAAGAAAACTTTCTATTGGCGAATTTGGAGAAGGATTTGCTAAATTTTTTCCGACGGGAGAAATTTCCTTCGCAACTGTTAGTGGATTTCCAAGATTTCTAACTGATTCAAGAGATTTACAAGAAAAAGCTCTTCTAACCGCGATGACAAGCGGAGCACTAATGGGAATGACTTTTGATGTGTATAGATATGATAAGAAAGAACTAGACAAGGGGACACCAATAAATCTGAATAGATATACTATCAATAACGAACTAAATTTATCTCAGAGGAAGTTACCAAATTCGGAGCATAAATTATCTATTGAGAATTTTCTTAATAGGATGAAGTCTTGGCTAAAAAAATAATCCCTTTTAAATATTCTAAACGCTCGCCTTCTACTCGTGCCCCTGACTTTGTTATTAATAAATAAATTTGTCAAAGTCAAAAGCACTCGGCTCGCTCTTATTAATGCACTCAAAGTTGGCTTTGCCAAACTTTTCGCCAGTAGAAAAAATATTAATGGCAAATAATTTTCACGAAGATTAATAATTTATGGAAGGTGTTTTTATCATTAACATTTGATTTCTCTGGGCGGAGACAAATTTATATACCAAATTAATTTTTCTGTTTCATGGTTGTCATAAAAGAGGTTTCCGCCAAATCTATTTTTGATTCCCGAAGGGAAAAAACAATTGAAGTTACAATAAAAACAAACGTCGGAGAATTCAAAGCGAGCGCGCCGAACGGAAAATCACGCGGGAAACACGAGGCAAAGCCGTGGAAAAAAAATCTTCTCGGCGATATTGAAACCTTGAAAAAATTTTCCGATTATTTTTCTCAGGAAAATTTGGATTTTTTTTCGGATTTGAAAAGAATTGAAGACATTGTTGACGGACACGTCGGAGCAAACACTCTTTTTGCCATGGAATCCGGGGTTTTAAAAGCCATGGCGAAAGAAAAGAAAAAAGAAATTTGGGAATTGATTAATGCAAAGGCGAAAAAATTTCCGCGCTTAATTGGAAATGCCGTCGGAGGCGGAAAACATTCCAGCAACGAAAAGAAACCTGATTTTCAGGAGTTTCTTTTAATTCCCGACGAGAAATCTGTTAAGGAAAATTTTGAGCTCATGAAAAAAACGAAAGAAAAAATTGAAATGGATTTAAAAGAATTTGACGAGAAATTCAAGGGCAAAAAAAATGACGAAGACGCATGGGAAACGAACTTGAATGAAAAAGAAATTTTGGACATTCTTCTGAAATACGAAATTCCCCTTGGTTTGGACGTCGCCGCTTCCGGTTTTTATTCAAGAAAAAAATATCTTTACAAAAACCCCATGCTGAAAAGGGATTCCGAAGAACAGGAAAAATATATTTCAAATCTTATTGGAAATTTTGATTTGTTTTACATTGAGGATCCTTTTTATGAGGAGGATTTTGAAAGTTTTTCCAAACTGACAAAAAAATTCGGAAACAAACTTATAGTTGGCGACGATTTAACAGTTACAAATCCGGACAGATTTGAAAAAACCATAAAGATTAAAGGTATTTCCGGAATAATTGTGAAACCAAACCAAATCGGACCTTTGACAGAAGTCGCAAGAGTTTGTGAAATCGCAAAAAAACACGGCGTGAAAATAATTTTCTCGCACAGAAGCGGAGAAACCAGCGAAGACATTCTTGCAGATTTGGCTTTCGGATTCGGCGCCGATTTTTTAAAGTGCGGGATTAC
>CAZAOW010000076.1:1903-3507 GCA_964487075.1 Candidatus Woesearchaeota archaeon
GATTGAGATTGAAAAAAATTTGAACAGTTAATTAAATTTAAATCGCTTGTATTCTTCCCATTTTCCGCTTTCTCTTTCTATAGAAATTGCAACATGGTCTATAATTGTCTCGGCTTCAAATTTTTCATTTTCTAAAATTTTCTTTGCTTTCAGAAAACCCCTTTTATCCAAATCCTTGAAAGCCACCGTCAAATGAGGATTATAAGGCCATGGTTGGTCGTAATATCTTTCATATTTATTTGTGACTTTTTTCATTAATTCTTCGGCAAGTTTTTGTAGGTTCCTGTTAACAACAATATCTAAATATATCACATAAGGAGTGTAACTGGAAGTTTTTCCACCGACCCAATCATCTATAAATTTATAATTTTTGATTTTTATTTTGAATGGCTTGAATTTTTTGGCAACTGATTTTATTTCTCCGCAAACCAATTCCAAATTTTTTTCATCAACTTTTATTCCTGAACCGACAGTTATGTGTGGATTCTCCGTGTCAAGACACGCACGAGAGCCAGTTATTTCCAATAACCTTTCTTGTATCGCTCTTATTTTCTTATTGAGATTCTCGTCCAGATAAATTATAATGGGGAATTCCATATTTGAAGACAATTTTAATTTTTATAAATTTTCTCATAGAAACCCTTAAAAATCTATTTTCATCACAGTTCTAATGGGAATTATTAATGATATTAAAGAAAAAGTTGAAGAAGGTTTAGAGGAAGCCGAAGAAGTTGTTGACAAAATTGTTGACAAAATAGAAGGAAAAGACCCTGTGAAGAAAGAAGGAAAAAAGAAAAAAGGCAAAATTTCCGATGAGGGAAAAAAACTTGCGGGAATAGAATCGCTAGAAACCGATGTTTCCGGAAAAGAGAAAAAAACTCTGGAAGAAAAGAAAAAGGAACTTTTGGAAAGGGCGAAAAAACTTTCCGGGAAACTTGAGGAAACAAAGACGGAAGAACTTAAGGAAAAGGTAAAAATAAAAAAGAGAACAGACATGCTTGTTCCGCTTGAAGAATATGTAAAGTCCGGAATTTACATCGGGAAGCGGGCGGTAACGCCGGACATGAAACCTTTTGTTTACAGAAGGAGGGCAGACGGGCTTGCAATTTTTAACACAGACATAATTGACGAGAAAATAAAAGAAGCGATTGAATACATCTCAAAATTCAACCCTGAAGATGTGATTCTTGTTTGCAAAAGGCAGACCGGGTGGAGCGCGGCAGAAATGTTTTCCAAGCTGACGGGGATAAGGGTTTTCACAAAAAAATATCCCGCAGGAATTTTGACCAATCCGAAACTTCCGACTTTCACTGAAAATGAGCTCACGATTGTAACTGATTCGTGGCTTGACAAAAATGCGTTGCACGATACCTTGAAAACAAGGAAAAAAGTCCTGATGATTTGCGACACAAATAATTTCGCGCAGGGCGCAGACCAAACGATAATCGGGAACAATAAAAGTTCAAAAAGTCTGGGTTTGATTTTTTATCTTCTTGCGCGAGGTTACTGCAAAGCCCGCGGGATTGACGTGATGGATAAAATTCCCGACATAGAATGGTGGGTAAAGGACGAGCCGGAAGCTCCGGTGTTGTATTGAGATGGGA
>CAZAOW010000077.1:0-3478 GCA_964487075.1 Candidatus Woesearchaeota archaeon
ATTTCATCCCACCATTCCAATTTGTAATCAGGATCGTCTCTTTGTTTTATTAAATTCCTAAAGATATATTTTCTGCTTACATCTGAACAAAAATCTCCTGGAGCAATTATTGCATCAAAATCTTTGAAATGAATCAATGGCTTATTTCCGTGCAAATCACCGATAGTTAGGAGTTTCATTTTAAGGCGTCAACCTATCTCTGTCCCTCGGAAACATCGTCGCCTCTTTGACATTGTCAAGACCGCAAAGAATTTGCGTCATTCTTTCCAATCCGATGCTCCATCCTGCATGAGGCGGCGCGCCAAAACGGAAAGAGTCAATATAACTCTTGAAAGTCTTCGGATTCAAACCCTTCGCTTTTATTTTTTCCGTTAATAAATCTGGAAGGTGAATTCTTTGCCCCCCTGAAGAAATTTCCATTCCGCCGTAAAGAGCGTCAAATCCCTCGCTGTTTTTTTCCTTGATTTTTCCGTCGCGAGGCATTATGTAAAAAGGTTTTAAATTCGCAGGCCAAGAGTGCGTAAAAACAATGTCTCCTTTGTGCATGTCGCAAAGTTTTCTTTCCTGCTCTGGCGTGAAATCCTCACCGATTTTGCCGCCGACTTTTTTTATCGCCTCCTCGTACGAAAGATAAACACCTTTTGGAATTTTTATCTTGGATTTTAAAAATTCAAGTTCGTCTTTGTTTTTTTCCATGACCTTCTTGACAATGAATTGCACGACTTCTTCAAGCAATTTCATTACTGCAAATTGGTCTGCAAACGCAACTTCAATGTCCATTTGTCTTATTTCATTGATATGCCTCGTCGTGTTGTGTTTTTCCGCCCGCCAGACAGGAGTTATCATGAAAGTTTTTTCCATTGAACATGCAATCATTTGTTTATACAATTGCGGACTCTGCGCTAGGAACGCGCGCTTCTCAAAATATTCAACTGGGAACAAATCCGTTCCGCCCTCTGACGACGAGGAAATTATGCACGGCGGCTGCATTTCAATGAAATTTTTTGAATAAAAAAATTCCCTGAAAGAATTTGCAATCGTGTTCTGAATTTTAAAAATCGCCTGCGTTTTTTTCCTGTGAAAATCCAAAAACCGGTAGTCAAGTCTTTTCGGCATCTCTGTTTTTGAATTGTCGGATTCATTAAAAGGAACATCAATCGGCAGCTCTTCCGCAGGATTCAAAACTAAAATTTCCGAGGGAATTATTTCCTTTCCGCTTGGCGCCTGTTTTGACTCAACAATTTTTCCCCTGACGTAAATCACGCTTTCCCTTGAAATTTTGTTCATCAAATCAAAAACCTTCTCGTCAATTTTCCCCTTGATGCCGGTTATTTGAATCAATCCGGAAGAATCTCTGAGCAAAATGAATTTTATTTTTCCGAGTTCCCGCGAGTTGTGAACCCATCCGGCAATTTCAACTTCTTTTTTCTTGGAAGAAAAAACATCTCCGATTAAAGTTCTGTTCTTGTTAAAATCAGAGAGGTTGAATTCTTTCATTCTATTTGTTATTTTACATATTTTTTAATGATTTCTATTGCTTCTTTTCCCGAGATTTTCCCCTTGGATTCCCGCATGACCAAACCCATGTATGCATTTTCAGAAAGCCCGGGTTTTCCTCTGATGATTTTGTGGATTTTTTCTTCAATCTCCGCGGCGTCGGATTTTTCAAATCTTGCCGCGTCTTCCGCAGTTTCGCCGCGCGCGATTTTTTCCATGACCTGTTTGACTTGCGCTTCCGAAATTTTTTTGTCTTTGACGGATTTCACGACGGAGAACAAAACGTCTTTGTTGAAAATTTCCTCTTCATCTTCCTTGTTTCCCGCCCTGCTTAAAATCTCTTTCGGATAAATGAGAAGAATTTTCGCGATTAAATTCGGATTCCGCAATATTCCGACGAGTTCCTTGAATTCCTCAACTTTGTTCTCCGAGAAAAGAAGTTTTATCATCTCGTGATTTAATCCCGCTTTTTTTAATTCCTCTGTTTCATCCTTCGTACTTGGGAGATTTTTCTTGACTTCATTTATCAACTCTCTTGAAATTTTCAATAAAGGCAAGTCAGTCTCGGGATACATTCTAGCGTTTCCAGGCATTGGTCTTAAAAACTCCGTCTCGCCGGAAATCAAGACCTTTCTCACTTCCTTCTTGACTTCTTTTTTTTCGCTCACAATTTTAAACTGCCTTTCAGCTTCTCTTTCAACAGATTTCTCAATCAATTCCGGTTTCTGAACTCCTTTTATTTCAACCCTTTCCCCTTTCCTCACAGAGACGTTGACGTCCTGCCTTATCGTTCCCAATCCTCTTTTCACTTTGAATTTCCTGAGAATTCCGCCGATGTAAAGGGCTGTTTCCCGCGCTTGTTTCGGATTTTTTATTTCCGGTTTCGTTGCAATTTCAATCAAAGGAATTCCCAACCGATCAAGCCGGTAAAAAACTTCGTTGTCATTTGATTCAATTATTCTCGCAGAGTCTTCTTCTTTACCAAGCGCAGCGAAGGAAGTGTAAGAAGATTTGTCAACTAATCTGGCAGAATCTTCCTCCAAACAAATAGAATCAATTCCGACATTTCCGTGGCTGGTTTGAATGAAACCGTCTCTCGCAATCAAAAGCGTTCTCTGGAATCCGCTTGTATTTGAACCGTCCACGACTGTTTTTCTCATTATCTGAGTTATCGGAAAAATTTTCGCGTTGAGGAGAATTGCAATTTGCAAGGCGATTTTCAAAGATTCCTCGTTCACGGAAAAAGGCGGCGATTCGTCGGTTTCAACAAGGCACGTTGTTCCTTTGTATCCCTCGTAAACAAAAGTTTTTTTCAAAGAAGTTTGGTGGGCAACCGCTGGATCAATCTCGCCGGTCTCTCCGGCAACGGCATGAAGTTTTCTTCTTATTGTAAAATCCGGCTCGTCTTTTCTCAGCAAGGAAGGGCAATGGCAAAAAAGTTTCTCCGTGTCAAGTTGCTGGTGAATTTCCAATCCGACTTTCAGGCCGATTTTTTGGTAATCTAAATTCATTAGAATGAAAAAGAAAAGGAGTTTATTAAATTTAAGGGCAATCTTCTTTTGGCGGAATGAATTTAGCTCCGGTTATCCTTTCAAGATTTTCTCTAGCTTTTTGCGTTGATTTTTCATCAAAAGGAATATGAACAACATGAGATTTTGTCTCATAAACGTTCTCTGGAGTATATTTATCACGTCTTAGTTCAAACATTCTCAAATCAGCTTCTTTCCCTAAATAAAAGGCCTTTATTCTTCCAGACCTATAATCTAAAAAAGAGTCTCTTGCTTCCAAAAATTTATTTTTATTAGAAACGTTTCCGCTTCCAGCATAATTTTTGGAGAAAGAAAATTCTATTCCTGCATAAATCATTCCCATAAATTTTCTAAAACTTTCTTTATGAATTTCGCTAACATCATATCCCGGATGCCAACTTCCAGCACCAACAAAAAAGGGTTTGCCGTTCAACTGAAAATGCCTTGAAAAA
>CAZAOW010000078.1:0-3470 GCA_964487075.1 Candidatus Woesearchaeota archaeon
TTTGCTTCGGGAAGCAGCGGGGAAACTTCTGCTTTCGGACCGACGAGAAATCCAAGAAATTTGAATTTGATTCCTGGCGGAAGCTCAAGCGGCAGTGCGGCAGCTGTTGCAGCAGGATTCTGCGATTTTGCTCTGGGAACAGATACGGGCGGAAGCGTTAGAAACCCGGCGAGTCATTGCGGCGTTGTCGGATTGAAACCGACATACGGAAGCGTTTCAAGATATGGATTAATTGATTTGTCAATGAGTTTGGATCAGGTGGGAGTTTTTGGAAAAAATGTCTCAGATGTTGCGCAAGTTTTTGATATCATCAAGGGAAAAAGCGAAAATGATTCCATAACTCAGGAAAGTAAAAACATTGATTTTAAGGAAATTGACAAAATTCCGAGAAAATTAAAAATAGGAATTTTGAATATAGAAATCAGCGATAAAAGAATTTCCGATTTGATTGACGAAGAAATTGAAAAAGCGAAAAAGAAATTTGGCTGGGAGATAAAAAAAATAAAAATGAAATATCTTGATTTGGCTGTTGAAACTTATTATCCTCTGGTTTATGTTGAATTTTTTTCATCTACGAGGAGATTTGACGGAAGAAAATACGGAAAAAAAATTGAAAACGTTGCCGGCAGTGAAGTTCTTAGAAGGATTCTTGGAGGAAGCGAAATCTCAAAAGCAGAGTTTCACGGAAGGTATTACCATCAGGCATTAAAAGCGAAAAAATTAATAGAAGAAGAATTTGCAAAAACTTTCAAGAATTTTGATTGCGTAATTTCTCCAACTGTTCCAAGACTGCCTCATAAAATAGGAGAGAAAATTAGCGTGGAAGACATGTACTCTTACGACGCTTTAACAATTCCCGCGAACCTTGCAGGAAACTGCGCGATTTCAATACCCTGCAGAGAAATCCAAGGAATCCCCGTCGGAATGCAGATAATGTGCGACAAATTTCAGGAAAACAAATTGTTTCAGATAGCAAAAAGTTTTGAGAAGATATGAACACAAATATTTTTGTAATTTCAGGAGGGCCCGGCGTCGGGAAAACGACGACGATAAATGAGTTGGGGAAATTGAAATATGCAGTAATTCCGGAAGCCGCTAGATTGGTTGCAGAAAACGATGAAAGGTTTATTGGAAAATCAATAAATGAATTAAACCGCCAAAAATTTCAGGATGAATTGTTAAAATTGCAAATAAAATTGCAAGAAAATTTTTTGCTGAAAAATTCAGGGTTTGGTTTTTCAGACAGGGGTTTTGGAGACTCCTTGGCTTATTACAAAACCGCTGGATTGAAATTTCCGAGAAAGTATGCAGGTTATATCAAGAGTTTTAGATACAAGGGAGTTTTTATTCTTGAGCCGCTGAGATTTTACAAAATCGACGGACTCAGAGTTGAAACAAAAAAAGAACAAGCCGAGATTCACGATGAAATCGTCAGAACTTATGAGGAACTGGAGTACAGTCCTATAAAAATTCCGCAAATGCCTGTTGAAGAAAGGATTGCGCTTATCCTCAAAAAGTCCGAAAATCTTTAAAATCGGAACGAAAAAATTTCTCAATTGAAATTTCCTATGGAAATTTTTAAAAAGCGTTTTTCTCTTCCTTGAATAATGAAAATAGACGATGTTGAATTGCGGTGGTTAGGACACGCCGGATTTTTAATAAAAAATTCTTCTGTTATTTATATTGACCCGTACAATATTTCAGAAGGACTGGAAAAAGCGGATTTTATTTTGATAACGCACAGTCATTACGACCACTGCAGTCTTCCTGACTTGAACAAAATCGTGAAAGATGGGACGAAGGTTCTTTGTCCTGCGGATTGCCAGAGTTCAATAATGAAAATAACAACTCTCGTAAGAATGGAAATAATTCAGCCGGGAAGCGAATTTACATTCGGAAAAATAAAAATTTCTGCAATCCCAGCGTACAACAACGACAAATCTTATCATCCGAAAGAAGAGGGTTGGGTGGGATACGTCGTGAAAATAAACGATGTGATAATTTATCACGCGGGAGACACTGACAATATTGATGAGATGAAGAAACTTACGGGATACAATCAAGCTGAAAAAAAATTCATTGCGCTTCTTCCAGTTGGCGGGAAATACACAATGGACTTTGAAGAAGCCGCGGAGGCGGCAAAGACCATAAAGCCGTTTCTTGCGATTCCCATGCATTATGGAAGCGTCGTTGGAACAAAAGAAGACGCGGAAAATTTCAAAAAAGAATGCGAAGAGGCGAAAATCAACGCAGAAGTTATGGTGAAGGAGTAAAATATACAAATATTTTTATACCCCTTTTTTTAAGAATTCTTTATGATTCAATATTCAATCCCACTAACTCTCTCTCAAATTGCTTTTCTTTCTGAAAATTTTGATAACTTAAGACCTATTAAAAGTATGTCCGAGCTTTTGGAACATCCTCCACAAATTCCCAAAATTCCGGGATATACATTTCTTTATAAACGTCTTCCGGAAAAAGACAGAAAAATTATGGAAGAATATCATTCTAATAGAGAATACTTTGAGAAAAATTCTCGGGCTACAAAACTTGTCAGAAGTTTATATGGAATTATAGGATTTGAAAGATATCGGTCTAATAAATGGTTTTATTTTCATAATTTTTTTATTCCAAATAAAAATGTTGATGCAACAAATGCATCTCTAAGAAGTGGAATTTTTTCAAAAGAATTTCCTGAAGATGATTTAGAGATTCTTGAAACGATTTATAAACGCAATGGTGAATTAAGAAAAATTGGAATAAAACGCAGACATCCTTTATTTTATACTACAGAAATTGCTAAGCTCTCTGGGAGAGAATATAAAGATACTGTTAAGAGCATGTTGAATCTTATTGGCTTACTCGGACTTTGTTATAATGACGCTTCTGATAAAAAAGGTCAACCTTATCTTGAACGCAGATTTATTGTGCCTCGGGCAAGAGAAGAATTGATTGATTCATTACTCAAATGATTTGATATTTCCCATAAAAACTGAATTTCCGCTATTTTTTAAGCGACCAAAATTATATAAACTTTGAACCCCACGATTTTCCATGAAAATTTTTGTTTTTACTAATTCTTTTCGCGAAAAAATGCATGGTTCGTATCATATAATTCATCACATAAAGATTTAAAAAAGAATTTGAGATATGACAGTTAATAGTCTGAATTTAATTCAGGAGAAAAAGAAAAAATGAAAGGAGGATATAAATAAAATATGGTTTTGGATTTTGCAAAAGAAGCAATGAGAAATGCCGACAGTCACAGCATTAATTTTGACGAATTAAAGGCCGGAAAGGCGAATATAAAAGTTATAGGCGTCGGAGGATGCGGATGCAATTCAGTAACATGGCTTTACAACAAGGGAATTTCAGGAGCAACTGTCTACGCTGCAAACACTGATGCGCTGCACTTGAGCGTTACAAAAGCAGACGAGAAGATTCTTATTGGAAAGGAACTTACAAGAGGA
>CAZAOW010000079.1:0-1961 GCA_964487075.1 Candidatus Woesearchaeota archaeon
TGTTGACGGGACTTCTGCAGGAGAGAACGATGGGAGAACTGTTTACATGGCAGACGCCGGAAGCGGCGTAATCAAGAAAGGAATAGCGTATGAACTCGGAAATTCGCAAAATAGAGCAATCGTAAATTGGTCTACTCCTGAAGACCGTTCTGTTGCGGAACTCGCCACCAATTGCCTTTACAATTTTAATTGGAACAGACTTGGAACAACATGGAACAGGAAAATTCCCTGCATCGGAGTTCCGTCACTAACAAGCAGAGATTTGGACGATAAAGAAGGTTGCGGACTTGCTGTTTCAAGCATGATGCTGATTTACAAACCGACTCCTGAAGATGAATTGCATGTCATGATGGTAAAAAGAAAAGGAGATAAATTCCCGGGATATGCCGGAGGAAAAATTGAAAATCCGGAAGATTCTTCTTCACAGAATCTTGACCCGATAAGTTGTTGCGCAAAAGAGGGCGCGGATGAATTCGGTTTCGGAATCATGCCTCTTGGATTAATCGGAGTTACATGCACGCCAATAGACGTTTTCTCAGAAAATCCGGAGTCTAATTATAACAGCCTCGTTAATTATTCATTTGTGGCACGACCTGTAAATCCCCTTGAAGTTAAAAAATGTTTAGAGAACCCGAAAGAACATTTGGAAGATAAAATGGAATCTTACGTTTCGGAATCTCTTACCAAACATAGAGACAGAATTTTTAAAGAACAGATTAGAATGCCGGACATGGTTGAAATAGGAAAATATTTTTTTGAAGGAAAACCGGGAGACAGAATTCCTTTGACTCAAATAATTGACTCCGGGGTTTATTGATTTAACATTTTTGAAACTTTCTCGTAAATCTCTTCGTGAATTTCTTCCGGATGTTTTAATTCCCCGTTTGAAACGCAGGAGATTTTTTCCCAACTGAATTTTTCCGCCAAATCCAAATAATTTCTTTCAGCATTTTTCAAATGCATTATGTCCGACTCGTGCGCGTCAGGTTTTTCATTTCTCTTTTCTCTTAATTTTACCGCAGTTTCCGTCGGGACGTGAAGAAAAATTATCTTGTCCGGTTTCGGCATTCCAAGAAGATTGTATTCAAGTTCCTGTATAAATTTTATAAAATCTCCCCTGTCTTCCCAATTTATCTTTCCGCCCTGATGAGCCATATTTGATTCAATATATCTGTCCAAGATTAGATTTATTCCGATATGCACGGTTTGTTCTATTTCGTTTTTAGCCGCAAATCTGTCCGCAGCGTATAAAAGAGAAGCTATTTTTGGATGCAGTCTCGGCGGGTCTATAAACCACGACGTTCCCTTCCCTTTTCCAAGATAACATTCTGAAATTATTTTTCCCGTCGGAGTATCGTATCTTGGAAAACTAATTATTTTGCATAATACTCCCTGCGAGATTAATTTGTCTTGAAGCAGTTTTGCCTGCGTTCTTTTTCCGCTTCCATCCGTGCCTTCAATCACAATTATCTTTCCGCGTTCCATCTTTAACTCAAATTTTTCTCAATATAAAACATTATTGTTGTGAAATATATACTTTAAAATCAGAAATTATTTAAAAAATGTCGCCGAAATAAAAAAAGCGATGCGGTTAATCCTTGACTTCAATTTTCATATTGACGTTTTTCGGAATCTGCAACCTCATGATTCCGTGAAGGACTTTTTCATTTGCGGGCAAATCAATCAACCTTCTGTGAATCCGCATTTCAAACCTGTCAAAAGTTGCTGTTCCGTTTCCGCACGGGGATTTTCTTGTCGTGATTTTAAGGCGTTTCGTCGGCAACGGAATCGGACCTGCAATCATGACGCCTGATTTTTTCGCCAACTCTTTTATGGTTTCGCAAATACGATTGAGCATTTCTATTTCGGTGCTGTTCAGCTTGACTCTTACGCTTGGCATAAATTATTTATTGAGAATTCGTTTAAAAATGTTGTTGTCCAAAATTTAGTCCAATTCTTCT
>CAZAOW010000079.1:2061-3333 GCA_964487075.1 Candidatus Woesearchaeota archaeon
TTTATTGAGAATTCGTTTAAAAATGTTGTTGTCCAAAATTTAGTCCAATTCTTCTTCAAGTCCGAAAAGAGAGAAGGTAAAATCAAAAAATCTTAAAACAGCTTCAAGAATAATTATGAAAATCAGGTAAGTTGTTACATTGCTCAGCAAACCTTGTATCTGAGAGATTTGGCTTAAAATTCGCTGGGCGTCAAAAAAACCAGATTCAATAAGCGAAAGCGCCAAGAGGTTCAGCGGTAGGAGTTTCGCAAGTTCTTTTGAAAGGTTTCCGTTGTAATAGGAAGTCATTCTTATCGCAGCCACAACCGCTGCTGAAATGATGAGGGCGGCGTTCACGTCAAGATTTTTCCCCATCACTACGAGAAAAATCGTAACTCCGAAAAACCAAACGAAAATCGCGAACGGAAGAACAATCAGATATTCAAGAAAATAAAAAAAACCGCCGAGCAATTTATTTGTCGTCGGGTCTTCTGTTCTGTTGAACTGGTTTAAATTCAAACCGAAAATATTTTTGTGGGATATGAATTTGTGGAATTTCCATACGAAGACAGAATAAATAAAAATAAAAAAAACTATCACGAAAAAGTTGATGAAGCTGTGAAAAAACGGCGGCAAAGACGAAGTTACAATGTTATAGGAATCAACGAGCGCCGTGCTGAAATCCGCAATCACCCCTTCTGCCATTTTATCTCAAAAATCCACGCCAAATAAGTTTAAAAATTTGCTTGATTTGATTTTTGGATGATTGATATAAAACAATTGAGCAATTCCAATGAATTAAATCAATTTGATTTGGAAAAATGATAGATATCAAATTGCTTAGGGAGAATCCTGATTTATATAAAAAAAATACAAAAAAGAAATTCAAAAACCAAAAAATCGTTGACGATGTTCTTGATTTGGATTCCGAATGGAGAAAGACAAAATTGGAAGCGGATAATCTTCGTTCCGAAAGAAACAAAATCTCCGAACAGATAAATCAGGAAAAGAAAAAAGGAGATGTTCGCGGCGTTCATGGCTTGATTGCGAGAGCGAAAGAAATCCCGAAGAAACTTGAAGAGATTGAACTGAAGGAAAAAATAGTTTATGGGAAACTGAAGAAAGAAATTTACAGAATCCCGAATTTGATGTCAAAAAGAGTTCCGATAGGAAAAGATGAAACAGAGAACAAAGTTGAGAAAATCTTTGGAAAACCGAAGAAAAAAACCTTTGAAATAAAAAGCCACGCTGAAGTCGCGGAAAATCTCGGGATTATTGATTTTGACTCTTCAG
>CAZAOW010000080.1:0-3325 GCA_964487075.1 Candidatus Woesearchaeota archaeon
TTGGGGTATGTTGCAAGAATAGAAAATTTTCTTCCAGGACTGAAATGATTTATTTTAATTTCCTCAACAAAATTTTCCTCGCGGTTTGATAATCTGCGCGCTTGTTGGAAAGATTCATTACCTGCCCGATAAGAAAATTAAGAGATTCTTGTTTTCCATTTTTATAATCTGAAACAGCTTTTGAATTTTCCTTGATTATTCTGGAAACTATTTTTTCAATTTCGCCTTCTGAATCAATAATTGTATGCTTTGAAATTTCCTTTTTCGGGGAGAAGGATTTTGGAACAAATTTATTAAGAATTTCCTTCGCCTTCAAAGAAGTTATCACATTTTCTTCAATCATCTTCAACAACTCCACAAAATGTTCTGGATTTATTTCAACTTCACTGATTTCTTTTTTTGCATAATTCAAAACGCGCAAAAGTTCTCCGGCAACCCAATGAGTTGCGATTTTCGGATTTATTTTCTCAACGATTTTTTCAAAAAATTCAACCACGTCCAGTTTTTTCGTCAACACTTCAGCGTATTCTTTTTTTATCTTGTGTTTTTTTACGAGTTTTTGGAGTTTTTCACCAGGAGTTTCGGGCAATGATTTCCTGATTTTTTCTATTCTGGAATCCTGGAATTTTATCACGGGCAAATCCGGCTCTGAAATAAATCTGTAATCTTCGGAATTTTCTTTTGTTCTCATCAAAACGGTAACGCCTTTTTCATCGTCAAAAGTTCTTGTTTCCCTTGTTTTTTGCTTCTCCTTTCCCTGTCTCTGGATTTCATATTCTATCGCGGATTTTATGCTGCTCAGCGAATTCAGATTTTTTATCTCAACTCTTTCCCCTTTTTTTTCAGGAACAGAAACATTCACGTCCATTTTTATTCCGGAGTTTTTGTCAATCGCCTTTATGTAATCCAGAGTTGCAATCAGTTTTTTTATCCACTCAACGACCTCGTCGGCGAATTGAAAATCCGGTTCTGTAACTATTTCAATCAACGGGCTTCCTGAACGGTTATAATCAACTTCTCCTGTTTTCGGATTCCACGCCGCAGGGTCCTCTTCAAGATGCGCTTCTCTTATTCTGATTCCCATAAATTTCCCCTTGGATCCCAGAGGAACTGCGTAAGGTCCGGAAATCGTAGATTGAAATCCTTTCGGCATGTCGGGCCAATCGTAATGTTTTCTTTGCCATGCAAGGACTTCGGATTTGCCTTTCTGTTTTGAAACGCCGTTTATTTTGCAACCAAGAATAAGAGAAATCTGAATCGCGATGTCAACCGCTGTTTTGTTTGTGAGCATCGGTTTTGCTCCCGGCATTCCGGTGCAGACAGGACAAATATTCGTGTTTGGTTTTGAAAATTTCATTCCGTGTTCCGACTTGCATCTGCAAAAAAGTTTTTCTTTTGTATTAAGATATCCGTGAACTTCCAAACCTATAATCGCCATGACTGGAAAAAGAAGAAGTTGTTTATTAATTTAATTATCCCTGCGAATAATTTGGAAGATAAATAGTCTGCCCTTCTTTTAGCGAAGGACCACATCTTACAGGATTATAATTTTCTTTGTTTAAAGATTCTATTCTTGCAACCAAATCTCTGGAAGACCAATCCCTGAATAACTCCGGGAAATTTTCTCTCAGTCTTTGAGTATACCCTTCACAAGTCTCTCTGCGTTCCACGATTCTTGTCTCTAATTTTGAATAACTGTTAAAGAGGTTGCTTCTTTCTTTTTCCCTGATTTCAGTATATTTGTTTATCCCAATAAAAGACCCTCCTAAGAAAACAGTTGCAGTTACTAAAGCCAAGAAAAACCCCCTTAGACGATAAAAACCCTCTTCTCTTTTATTTCCATTCAAAACACCTTCATCAAAATTTTCTAATCTATCTCCTTCCGGAGATTGTTCTCCGTCAGTCTTGAAATCATCCAAGTTCATTTTATTCTTCGTTTTCTCAAATTTATTAAGTTTTGGATAGTTTTTTATATATCTCAAAATTACTTCAATCATGGCGGAAAATTCTGCTAAAGTCGGCGATTACGTTGAAATTCATCTTTCAAAAATAATTTACGAAGGCATTTTGCTTGAAACGCCTGGAAATGAAAAAGGTGTTGTTCTGCTGAAATTGGATTCCGGATACAACATCGGATTCAACAAAAAAGACATTTTGAAAATAAAATTTCTGAGAAAAGTAAAAATCCTGGGAAACGAAATTGAAATAAAAAAGTCAAGAGAGAAGCCGAACATAGCGATGATAATTACGGGCGGAACGATTGCCTCAAAATACGACGCGAAAACAGGAGGCGTTACAAATTTGATAAACGCGCAGGAATTATTCAGATTTTATCCAGAGATGTTTGAAAAAGTCAATGTCGCGAAAATTGAAATCCCGTTCATGAAATCTTCTGAAGACATGGATTTTAAAGATTGGCAAAAAATAGGAAAGATTGCAGAAAAATTGCTGAACGACGGAAACATCAGCGGGATAATTGTAACGCACGGAACTGATTTTTTGCATTACACCGCGAGCGCGCTGAGTTTTTTTCTCAGAAACTTGAACAAGCCGGTTGTCCTGACTTACAGCCAAAGGTCTTCTGACAGAGCAAGCAGCGACGCGAACTTGAATTTGCAATGCGCGGCTCAAGCCGCGATTTCGGACATCGCGGAAGTGATGATTGTCGGACATGCAAACAGCGACGATGATTTTTGTCTTGCAATGAGGGGAACAAAAACAAGGAAGATGCACACTTCGCGAAGAGATGCTTTCAAAATGATTAACGCAAAACCAATCGCTAGAATTTTCAGAGACCGAATTGAAATTATTTCAGAATATAACAGAAGGCAAAAAACAAAAACGAAATACGACGGGAAATTTGAGTCATTAGTCGCGACAATCAAAATTTATCCCGGACAAAATCCAGACATTCTTGATTATTATTTGAAAAAAAAATATAAAGGACTGATTTTGGAGACTTCAGGACTTGGACACGTTCCGACAAAAGGGAAAAATTCGTGGATGAAAAAACTGAAAGAAATCCAGAAAAAAGGAATTGTTGTTTGCGCTGTTTCTCAATGCATTAACGGGCGCGTTGACCCCTTCGTGTATTCAAATGCGCGAGAATTATTTGAATCTGGAGTGATTTATCTTGAAGATATGCTCTCGGAAACCGCGCTTGTGAAACTCGGCTGGGTTTTGGGGCATGATTCATGGAGAAAAACAAAAGGAGAAATAAAAGAAAAAATGTTGCACAATTTTGCAGGGGAGTTAAACAACAGAATGGAAGAAGATAGTAACTACTAAATAAGGGTTACAATAGGAAGGTTTTTAAGGGGGAAAT
>CAZAOW010000081.1:0-3314 GCA_964487075.1 Candidatus Woesearchaeota archaeon
TTTCTCCGCCCTTCTTTCAAGACTTGTTTTTGTTTCCTTTTTCTTTGTCATGAGTTGTTTATAAAAATGTTTTTTATAAATTATTCCCTTATTCTATAAAAAGAATTTTCAAAATTTTCGTAGAATTCGGGCACATTTTTTATTGTTGAATTTATTACCGAAAATTCTCTTTCTATAAATTCTCCGATTTTATTGGAATATGAAAGGGAGCTAAAAAGAGCCAAATGCAAGCCCAAACTAATCAATAGCGTTCTTTTGAATAAATCCATAAAAATCTCTGGAAAATGTTTTTAAAAATCTTTCTATCTGCTTTTCAAAATCATTTTGTATTTGTCCCACTCTGTGTACGCAATGAAAATATTCAGCGCAAACAAAACCAGTCCCGGAAGAATGGTCTTCAAATCCAAAAATATGTGGAACATGATTATGTTGACCGTTATAGGCGCCAGAATAATCGCGCCAAGCGCGACGTATCTTCTTGAAACAAACATTAATCCGACGAGGATTTCAACAATCCCTATGAAATAATTAAAATATCCTGTGTTCGTCATTGCCTGCAAAAATGCAACGGATTTTTCGGGATACCCTTCCGGAATAGGCAAATTCATGAAAGCCATAATTCCGCCGGCAATCAGCAAAAGTCCGAAAATTATTCTTACGATTGAAACAATTTTTTTATTCATGTACAAAATACTTTTTTAAGGTTTAAATATCTGCTGTTGTTTCCGGCATTGCTCCACATTTTTTCTGAAGAAAATCTTCGGTTTTAAATGTTTCTAACTGTAAAAACTAAAAAGGACAAGATTACTGGGAAAGTTTCATGCCAAGTTTCTCGTACGCTTGTTCCATGCCGTCTTTTTCCTTTTCAATTCTGTCTCGGAAAGGTTTTAAATCGTTTAAGTATCCTTTCAAATTAGTCCTTACAACAAGGTATTCGCCGTCTTTTTCGTATCTTTTTTTTAATTCTTCCAAATCTCCGAAATATTTTATTACTCTATCCAAGTCAATAAATCTCAAAAATCCGCCGTTATTTTTTAAAGTGTACGAATGTGCGCCAATCTCTTGTAACGCTAATACCAGGTCTTTTCTATTTTCCGGATTCTGCGTCATCGGAATATTTCTTAAATTTATAATATAATCTCCAACTCTAACCGTGCCTTCGGAATATTGTCTTGTATGTTCTAATTCATGAGTTAATATTGATTTTATTCCTCTTCTGCCTTCTGCCTCATGAGCAAACAGATTCGGAAAAGCAACAATTATGGAATCGCGTCTAAATCCTTCTTCGTATATTTCTTGATGACTTATAACTCTGTACTGCCCCGAGTCGCTTCTGAAAACAGGAAATGTTCTTGCAGCAACATTATTTTCTAAATTGAATGCAGGTCTGCCATAATCTCCTGAGAGGCGGTTGAATAAAAAAGCTTCTTTGGCAGATTCAGAACCAAGATAGAACAATCCTGAGAATCCTTTTCTGAAAACAGGATTATCAGAAATTGCTTCTTGAACTATTTCATTCAGATATCTTTCCCTGTCAGAAAGTGGAATCTCCGAGACATTTTTAACAATTGGTTTTTCTGCGAGTCTTTGTTCTCCATATGGAGCGTTAAAAAAAGCAAAACCTGCAATACCGGCAGCACCCAATTTAAAAAAATTTCTTCTAGAAAAATCAACAGGAACCTCTTGTCCGGTTTTTATGTTCTTCCTCGCGTCTTTTATCTTTTTTGCTCTTCCCATGAAATCTCTTAAAAAATTGCATTAAAAAATCTTTCTGATTTAAATTTTAAATTTAGGCGCGAAAAAATTCTTTCCTCTTGAAGGAGTTACCCCCGTATAATCAATATGATAATATTCCTCTTCTCTTGATGTCCCGTCTCCATCTTGATCAAGCCAAACACCAATTGGAACCGGGAAGCAAGTTGCTTTAGGTCCTTCTGGAGTTGAAATAAAATAAAGTAGATTATATGAAAACACTATATTTGGTCTTTCGCCGTTATTTGAACTATATGCGCGAAAACAAAAACCATCAAGATACCTTTCATCTATAAACTGCTCTTCGCTAACGTCAGGCAAATCACTAAAATTAATTTTATTGTTTTCGTTACCAAAAACATTTACTGGACTTAAAGCCAAAACCCCTGCGGCTAAAATCACTGAAGCCAACATCTTCATATTTCCTTCACATTAATCCTGTTTTTAAGAATTATTGTGTTAAACTACAAATATCAAAACCCTTTCTTTAAAACGAAATAAAAATAATAAAATTAAAAAACAAAAATCTTTGCGGACTTAACTAAAATCTTCTTCCGGAGTTTTCTTAGAAAACTACGCAGAACCGAAATTTTAAAATCTTCTTTGTCCGCCGAATCCACCGCGACCGCCGCCACCACTACCGCTTCTGAATCCGCCTCGGTCTCCGCCGAAACTTCTTCTTGGTCTGTCGCCGTCGCTTCTCTCTTCCATCGGCTTTGCTTCGCTGACTTTCAACTGCCTTCCATCAACTTCTTTTCCGTTCACTGCGGAAAGAGCAGCATCTGCGTTTTCATCGCTTGCAAAAGTCACGAAACCGAATCCCTTTGATCTTCCGGATTGCCTGTCTTGTATGACAGTCGCTTCCTCAATATCGCCGAATTCAGAGAAGATTTCCTTCAGTTTGTCATCATTGACACTGAAAGGCAAATTTCCTACATACAATTTCTTACTCATGTTCTTCCTATGTTTAATTCTACCAGAAAAAGTTGTTTCAACAATTTCATAGCGATAATTCATAATAAAGGCGGTTTATAAAGTTAGTTGTCCGGGAAAATACTAGCACTTAAAATAAATAAGAGGGTTATTAAATCCAGTTATTCTAATTTAAATAATGGCAAAAGGGATGAACATTTACCTGTTAACCACGATTTATGCGATAGTTGGAACACTGATTTATTCTTTGTTGGCGTATTATTTTTATCCGAATTATGTTACAATTCCTTATATTGTAGCAATTTTTATTATTGTGTGGGTTGTTTATTATTTCATTGCAAAGAAAAGCAAGAAATATTAACTCTGTTTGTTTTTTAGAAAATATTTTTGATGATACTCTTCGGCAGGCCAGAATCCATTGGATTTAACGATTTTTGTAACAATTTTTTTCCCGATTTCTTTTTGTTTTTCTATCTTTGATTTCCGGGCAATTTTCTTTTGTGCCGCATTAGTATAAAAAATCACTGAATTATACTGCTTCCCAAAATCAACTCCTTGGCGGTCTTTTGTCTTCGGGTCGTGGATTTTCCAGAAAATTTCAAGCAATTTTTCATAAGAAATTTTCCTTG
>CAZAOW010000082.1:0-3311 GCA_964487075.1 Candidatus Woesearchaeota archaeon
GAAATCTATGGGTTATAAAATGCCTAAAAGAATTTTATTATTAAGTAATTCAACTAATTCTGGAGAAGAAAGATTTCAATATGCAAAAAAGACAATCAAGAAATTTCTTGGATCTGCGTCAAATATTTTATTAATTCCTTATGCAGGAATAAACATCAATTTTGAGAATTACGCCTCTTTGACTAAAAAAAATTTTGGAGAATTGGGTTATAATGTTGAATCTATCCACATGGCAAAAGAGCCGTTTAGATCTATTAAAGAAGCGGGAGCAATTTTAGTCGGAGGAGGCAATACTTATGCGTTATTACACAGAATGCATGAATCAAAAATAGTCAACTTAATAATAGAAGAAGTAAATAAAGGCAAACCTTACATTGGGTGGAGCGCGGGCTCAAACGTGGCGTGTCCAACTATCAAAACTTCAAATGACTGGACTGCTGGCGTTCCCAAAGGCATCAATATAGTGCGGTTAGATGCATTAAGATTAGTTCCATTTCAATTAAATCCGCATTACAAAGACCCTGAACCTATTAAAAATGAAGAGTCAAATGAAGACCGAATCTTGGAATTCATGACAACTAATCCCGGAATTTATATCGTTGGATTAAGAAACGGCTCCATCTTAAGAATTGAAGGAAAAAATGTTAAATTAATTGGCGAAAAAACGGCAAGAATTTTTAGAAGCGATATGGAACCTTTTGAGCAATCTCCTGGAAAAAATTTGGACTATCTTCTTCAAAATCCATAAGATTTATAATAATTCTTCCTCTTTCTTTTTGATGCCACATCAATGCGTCCATTGCTCAGAAATGTATCCCATGGGGAACAAGGCGATAATAGAAGGATGCAAAAAATGCGGCGGACATTTTTTCTTTTACATAAGGGACGAACAGCTGAAAAAAATAAAAGAGAATCCGATAGAACTTCCGAAAAAGGAAAGGGAAATTATTGAAAAAGACATAAGAGACATGGCGAATATTGAAGACGAGTCTGTTCCGGTAATACTTGACATAGAATCAATAAGAGTTTTGAGCCCAGGAAAATATGAAATTGACGTCGTGAACCTTTTCAACAAAGACCGACCTGTTATATTCAAGGTTGAGGAAGGAAAATATATAATTGACTTGACGATGATGAGGATTGACAAGTCTGGAATAAATCTCAAGGAAGATGGAAAGAAAAAATAAATTTTTTCATGTTTCCAGAAAAACTGAAAAAAGAAAAATTGGTGAAATCTTAAGAAAAGTTCTTGGAAAAATAACTCCTACAAAAAAAGAAATGGGTTCCATGAAAGACGCGGTTTCGGAATTCAAAAAAAAAGTAGAAAAAAGGATAAGAGAACTGAAAATTAAAGCGGTGGTTTTTATCGGAGGGAGCTTTGCAAAAAAAACGATGATAAGTAAAGAGAAATATGACATTGATTTTTTCATAAGATTTCTCGGGAAAGAGGAAGGGATTTCCGAACTGACAAAAAAAATCCTTAAAAATTTCAAAAAAAGAGAGATAAACGGTTCCAGAAATTATTTTATTATAGACAAAGGGAAATTTTTCATAGAAGTAATACCGACGCTGAAGGTTAACAATCCAAGGAAAGCTGAAAACGTAACAGACCTTTCTTACTCTCACGTGAATTACATAAGGAAAAAAACAAACAGCAAGATTCTGGAAGAAATAAAACTGGCGAAGGCATTTTGCTACGCGAACAAATGCTATGGCGCGGAATCTTACATAAGGGGATTTTCCGGCTACGCCCTTGAGTTGCTTGTTTACCATTACGGAAGTTTTTTTAAATTCATAAAAGCTTTTGAAAAAATAAAAGATAAAACAGTAATAGACATTGAGAAACATTTCAAAAATAGAAACGAAGTTTTTATTGACGTTAACGACTCAAAACTGAAGTCTCCGATAATTTTGATAGACCCGACTTATAAAAGCAGAAACGCGCTTGCCGCATTGTCTTATGAAACCTTTCGCGAGTTTCAAAAAGCGTGCAAAGATTTTTTAAGAAATCCGAGCGAGAAATTCTTTGAATTGAAATCTTTTGACGTTGAAAAATTTAAAATCCAAACCAAAAAGAAAAAACTGGATTTTGCGGAAATCCAAATAAGAACAGAAAAACAGGAAGGCGACATTGCCGGAACAAAGCTGCTGAAATTTTACAAACATCTTATTTCAGAGGTTGAAAGAAATTACAAGGTAAAAGAAAAGCATTTTTCCTACGACGGTCGGAAAAATGCAGATTGTTTTTTTGCCGCTGAAAGAAAGAAAGAAATTATTTTTTCCGGACCTTCAATCAAACAAGAAGAAAATGTGAAGGAATTCAGAAAGAAACACAAAAATACTTTCGTAAAAAACGAGAGAATTTATGCAAGAGAGAAAATCAAAGAAAATCTAAAGGAATTTTTAAGGAGTTGGGAAAGGAAATACCGGGGGAAAATCAAGGAGATGGGAATTAGCGAGATGAAGATTGTTTAATTCCCCTTCACCGCTTTCTCAAACAACGCGGCAAACGCTTGTGTGAAAAATTCTGAATTCAGCCATATTGCCGAATCTTCATCGGTGTTTTTTGAAACATAAAACAAAATTTCTTTTCTGTCAACCATAAAAAATTTGGAAGAGATGTTTATCTTCTTTATTTTAATGCCGAGCTTTTCCGAAATCTGCTTTATCGCTTTTTCATCTCCGGACAAAGCCACGGAAATTTTTATATTGTTTTTTTTCAAGACGTCAAAAGTTTGCTTGAACAATTTTAATTTTGAGGCAAATTCGGAGACATTCATGCAGATTATTATTTCTTCCTTGGTGTTGAGAATTATTTCCTTTATATGATTTGAAATGTTCGTCCTGCCTCTTAATGCGAGGGACATTTCCTCTTTCTGGATAGGGTTTATTCCTTCATGATACAACTCTTCAAGATGACCAAATTCTTCTGAATCTTTTATTTTTGAGAGCTCAATCATTTTTTCCGTAGCATCTTTCTTCACATTATTTTTCAACCTTTCAAGAATCATCTTTGGTTTCACGCCGATGTACTTCACAGGTTTGTCAAGTTTCGCTATCGCAAAGCCGTTTTTTTCAAGACTTTCAAGAACGTCGTAAGTTCTGCTTCTCGGAATTCCCGAAGCCTCGGCTACTTCGCCGGCTGTCGCTATTCCTTTCTTCAAAAGGGCAAGCCAGACTTTGGTTTCATAAATATTCAAACCAAAATAATCCTTTATTCTAGTTATGAGTTCCTGCTTCACTATCATGAAAAATCAAGATTTTTAGGTTTTATAAACCTTGCTTTTTGTTACTTTTTCAAAGTGGGAACA
>CAZAOW010000083.1:0-260 GCA_964487075.1 Candidatus Woesearchaeota archaeon
CATATCTGATAATTCTATAGTGTTTACTGTATTCAATCAACGCTGTTAAGCGGCTCCCTCTTGATTTTCTATGGAATTTTTTACTTCCTTGAGGGCACCATTGAACCTGTTTATTTCATCTCTCCACTCTTTTTCAACCTGGCTTTGCAATTTGTATGTTCCGTCTTTCTGTTGCAGATATGTGTAAGTTGTTTTATCTTTTGTTTCTATCATAATATCTTTCAATCCATCATTATTGACATCTTCGTAAATTGCAGTTA
>CAZAOW010000083.1:270-3278 GCA_964487075.1 Candidatus Woesearchaeota archaeon
TCTGTGGAAAAATTCCAGCCCCGATATAACAACCATCCGCATAGTCTGAAACGGAATAAACAACACCATCATAATCTCCGAAACAATCATCAATCCTAATTTGCCTACCCTTAGGAATCATTCCACCAAAATTAAGATCGCGATCGGAATATTCAAACCTTTTATCCTTGAGAAATTCTAAATCTAGTCTTAATTCGTCTAAATCCGAAAAAGACAAGGATTCTTCCAAATTAACTCCTTTAATCCTTACTGTCAAGACTCTCTTTTCTGTTTCTTGTTTTTTTGTTTCGTTTGTCATTTTATTTTTCCTTGTTTCCTTTTACCCAATCTACCAACAAATCTACTATCTCTAGCAAATCCAGATACATGCAAATAATGACCATAATGACCACGTTTACCTCCGATGTTAAAACTCATTAATATTGGGGGTTTTGTAAAATTTTTATTTAATTTTCTTTCTTCTTTTTCATTAAATGAATATCCATATTCTCGGATATCTACATCCATATTTGATCCTGGTTCCACACCCGTTTCGTATACCTCATCCACATAAGCACGCAAAAGTTCCCTATCGTTTCTTGCTAAAAACATCCACACAGGATTTTCTTTAATTTCTTCTGAACTAAAACTTCTCCAATATTTACCTAGATTTCTTTCTAAATCTTCTACCTTAAATGTTCTGATTGACGGACCTTTCAATTTTTTATAAGCATCTTCCGAAATTATCAAAGCACCGTTAGTAAAATCATCATTAGAATAAGTCCTTATGATCCTGCTCTTTGGATTTATTCTGGTTAAAATTTCTGAATCAAGAATTATTTTTATTTCTCCATCAGGATGACAAGCTACTGCATCGCCGGTATCAAAATAATTTTCCATCCAAACGGGGTTTTCGGAACGGAGTCTCCTCTCCATTATGTCTTTAACAGACAAAGAAAATCTACCTTCGGCTATTAGAAGAGGCATTGCTTCTAAAGCACTTCCTGTAAATTCCCTGTATCTTCTTTCGTTTGGTTCGCTGAAATCTAATTCTCTTGTCATTTTATTTATTATTTTTTATTACTTTTGTGTAGTAATTTAGTTATAATTCTCTAGATAGTTGACTATATAAGTTTTTTCTTAGAAATGTCTTAATAAATACGAAAGATTTATAAGAATGTCTTAATTAGTGTAAAAAATGCCTGTAAAAACCGCGTTGAAGTCAAGAATTCTCGACGATAAAGACAAAAAGATACTAAAAATCCTGCAGGAAAACGGAAGAGAACAATTAAATAAAATTGCGAAGAAAGTAGGATTGAGCATTGATTCAACGCACAAAAGAATCAAAGTCATGATTGAGAAAGGAATTTTTTATCCTACGATTTTGATTGACCCTCAAGCAATAGGTTTCCCTTTGATTGCAGACATAAAAATAAAATTGAAAAATGTTACTGAAAAAGCGCTTGGAGAATTCATATCTTATTTGAAAAAATATCCGAGATGCACGGAGCTTTTATCAATAACTGGAGATTATGATTTTACTATTGTTCTTATTGCAAAAGATGGGAACGAATTAGAGAAACTCTCAACAGAGATTAGGCAAAAATTCAGGGATTTAATCGGAGAATGGAGAAGCAATTTGGTTTTGAAATCTCATAAGTTTGAGGAATATTTATTAGAATAAACGCCCGAGACAGGATTGCGAGGACAACTACGTTTTCCTTCGCTTAACCTTTCCTGATTTCTTTAAACTTTTTGACTGCTATCGCGCGGCTTTCAGCCGTGAACGCCCGAGACAGGATTTGAACCTGCGACCCTCAGGTTAGGAACCTGATGCTCTATCCAAACTGAGCTACCCGGGCTTTGCTTAATCGTCCCATGTACTTTTTTACCCCATTACTTTTGTAAAGAGTTACAGGGACGTGAAGACATTTAATTCATATGCTTTAAAAATAGTCCGACGGTTTAAAAAATATGCTGGTTAAAGTAATGGGTACAATTGATTTGATTGTCGGGATAATAATCCTTTTTTTAATAAACTTGAATCTTCCAAATCAAATGCTGTTTTTTTTCGGCATTTTAATTTTTACAAAAGCCGGCATAGGGAGATTAAAAGAACTTGGAAGCTGGATTGATTTTTCAGCAGGTTTTGTTTTATTCCTGTCAATGATAATAACTTTGCCTGCAACAATAAGCGTTATTTTCGGGGTTTTGGTTTTGCAAAAGGGAATTTTCAGTTTTTTTTGAAGAGTTTATAAATAATACAAAACTAAAACAGACATAATGAAAAATAAAAACGGGACTTTAAATTTACCCGTTGCGATTCTCTCGGTTTTTGGGTTTTTGGTTTTGCTTTTCGGAAGTTCTTTTGTTTATTTCTCTCTTAATGGAAAAGATTACAGTTTGATATATTCCGAGAGAATAGAAAGCGGCGAGATAAAAAATCCACTTAAAGAATTTAATTTAATAAGCGAAGGCGACGTAAATCTTTTGATAGACCAAAATCTGAATTTGACAGATTTAGAAGAGGAGATGCTCGGTTACGCCTTGGTTAAACTTGAAGTTTATAATTTGCATAATATCCCGTTTACATCTCAAACTCCGAAAATAGAAGTAGAAATAGACGAGAACGTTTATTCTGTTGAAGTGTCAGACGGCGATATTCAGATAAGTCGCGATGAAGTTTCTAAAGAAGACATTACAATAAAAACAACTCAGGAAGAAATTATAAAAATGATGGGTGACGAATCTTACGTTCAGGAATCATTCAGTTCCGGAAATTCAAATGTTGAATTAGACGCGAACAAATTTATTCTGTTTTCAAAAGGTTATTCTAATTTGTATAACGGACTTAAGGAATAGCAAAAATGCAGGATAAATCTGCACGTCTCTAACGAGTCATGCAGGAGAGAATTTCGTAAACTCATTCGTCTCCTTTACGAAGTGCAGGAGAGAGGATTCGAACCTCCGAACTCACTAAGAGACGGGATTTTGAGTCCCGCGCATTTGACCACTTTGCTACTCCTGCG
>CAZAOW010000084.1:0-1326 GCA_964487075.1 Candidatus Woesearchaeota archaeon
TGTTAATCTGCAGTTTTTCTAATTGCAAAAAAATTGGCATTCTGATAAAAAAAAGAAAATATTGGATGGCTAAAAGTGAAAATCCGGAAGTTTATGATAATCTTGTCTCTCATTATAACCAAATTGGAAAAGACATTTTAACTAACGGAATTTCTCACGGGTATTGTCCTGAGGACTATAAGAGAATTTTAAGAGAGTCTGATTTTGAAGAATAACTACCTCGTCGTTACAATAATTTCTTTTTTCTCAACGAGAATCGTGTGCTCTGTCTGCGCGACCTTGCCATTGGAAGACTCCACCAACTCTGCATAAGAATGAATGTTCCCGTTTTCTTCAAGCTGTTTTAACGCAATCAAAGATTTTGTCCCGAATTTTTTTACAAGCCAGCGCGAGCAAAACGGAAGCGTGTTGTACTCTTCAATTATGAATTCCAAAATTTCTCTTGCAATTTGGCTGCGCGGATTTTTTTCGTTTTCCAATTTGTAAATTCCAGAAGGTCTTCCGTCGTGGATTTTTCCGTTTCCATTTGTTGAAAATGGCTCTATTGCATACAACCCCTCCTGAACTTGGAAACTGCTTCTGTTGTCAAAATTCGGAATGGAAATTCCTGCGTGCAAAATCCAGCGTTCAACGCTGTGACCGCAGAGATTTATTATCGGCGCAAAACCGAGAAGCTCAATTTCTTTCTGGATGTTTTTTCCTATTTCACCGAGTGAAATCTTTGTTTTTATTGTTTTTATCGCGGATTCAACAGCGTTCTCGGAAGCGATAATCATTTTTTTGTTTTCTTCGGAATTTTCCAAATCAATTGAGAATGCAGTATCTGCAATCCATCCGTCAATGTGAACGCCGAAGTCAACTTTTAGCAATCCGAGGGCAATTCTTGAATCGTCGTAACTGGGAGTTGCGTGCGCGGCAATGTTGTCAACACTCAAACAAGTCGGAAACGCCGGTTTTCCATGCAATTCAAAAATTTTGTCTTCAAGCATGTTCGCAATTTCAATTAATTTCATTCCTTTCTTTATTTTTTTTCTAATAAATTCCCGCGCTTCCGAGGCGATTTTTCCGGCTTTGAGAATTTTTTCTTTTTCTAAACTCATTCTAATTTTTACGAGACAAGATTTAAATAGTATTTGGTGCGGATGATTTTATGACGGAAATTAATGAAGTTGAAATGGGAAGAAGATTATTAGATGATTATTATCTTATTCTGGAAGGGACTTACTTACTTTGGAAAAATGAAAATGTTCCCGGGCTTTCCCCTTTAATTGTTAATGCTTTAGACAGATTGAAAGAAGTCGGAACCGGAAGAAAATACGTATTAAA
>CAZAOW010000084.1:1336-3256 GCA_964487075.1 Candidatus Woesearchaeota archaeon
TTTAATTACGATATTTCTGAAAAGGAGATAAGAGGTTTGTGGGAAGGAAGAATCACGCAATATAGATTGGCTGAAATGATATTTGACGTGGGAACTTTACTCCATAGAATAAACTAACGCTTCTCCTTCAATCTCCGATTTTTTGGGATGAAATTGCTTATTTTTTCTTCTGACGCTTTTCCTGTCCCGAGAAATTCATTGTTATAACTTACTATCACAAACCCTTTCATTCCGGATTTAATGTTCAGCTCGTTTCCCATCATCCATTTTTCAACAAGTTCTTTCGGAATTTGAAAGATGTTCTTGCTGATTTGCTCCTTGAAAATCTGCGCGCCGTCTATACTAAGCCGGATTTCTCCGTTTTCCTCCATCTTCGCAAAATAAATTCCTATGCGTTCTATAAAAACCAAAGATTCAAGATTTTTTATTGAATCCGAATTAAGATTTCCGGAATAAAAAAACAATCTCTCCTTTCCGCGCATCAAAATTTCGCCGGGAATCTTTGATATTCCGAATTGTTCCTCAAGCTTCGTCTCTATTTCTTTTCTTTCTTTTCCTTTAAGAATTTTTGTTTGAGAAATCACTTTATTTCCTTTATGCCTGTTAGATTAGATGACGATTGTATCTTTTTTCCTAAGCCGTCTTTTATTTTTATTTGCAATTCTTCACATATTTTTGCTTCCGGTATCTCATAACTAAATCTATCCCCGCCTTTACTAAAAATAATTTCTTTTGTCTTATACTTCTCTGATAATAATTTTATTGTTTTACAAACAGATTTGTCTTCGTCTACAGATAAAAATACTTCATCAACAAATTTTAACGCTTCTAATATAATTTTTCTCTCTTCTTGAGGCATGAACACACATCCTTTTTTTAATATCGCCTGTTTGTCATTATTTAAGATGACTATTAGCTTTTCTCCAAGAGATTTTGCCAGTTTAAGATATTCTATATGTCCCGCATGTAATGGATCAAAATATCCTGACGCTATTATTATTTTTTCTTTCATTTTTCTCTTAAATTTTTCTGGGAGAAAAATTTAATAAACCATTTAATTAACAAAAACAGTAAGGTTATAGCGACGTAAATAACAAGTGCAAAAACACTGTAACTTAAATAAATAACCCAGACTATTAATCCTAAATCTTCATTCATCTGGAAAAACGAAAAGACTATTGCAAACAAAATAAGGAAGCCCAGAACAAACCAGACGAATTTTGCGAATTTCAAGATTTTTTGTTTTGTCGGGCGTGTCATTTTAATACAAATCCCATTTACCGATTTTATTTGAATATCCTATGATTATTTCCATTTTATCAGGAAGATATTTTTGTTCTAAAAAATATGCGGTTATTCTTGCATGCCCTTCTAATATTACTATTCTGGATTTTTTATTTTTGGCTACGAGAATTATTGGAGGAAATTTTTTACCTTTTTTTATTTCGGATAAGATTTCAAAAAATCCGTCATTGTTAACCCCATAAATTTTAAGCCCTTTTTTAATATTTTTAACCGCTTCAGCAGGAAGTCTTGTTTTATTAGATAATTTATTCCAATAACTATAGTTTATGTATTTAACTCTCTTTAACTTATTTTTACTTATGATTGCTCTTTCCCATTTCATGTCTTTTGGAAAATTTTCAAATAATAATTTATTTTTCTTGAATCCTCTAAATTTTCCCAATAATTTTTCTCGGTATAAATTTTCGTTTTTATTCTTTAAATTATGACTGAATAAAATCTTTTTTTCTTTTTTATCTTTTTTGAGAAAATCCATAATTTTTTTACCAAAACGCGGCGAATTTGTTTCTCCCTTCAGAAATTCTGCCACCATTTCATCTTCGGAAATTCTTTTGATAGTTTTCATCTCACTCTCCTGATTTTACTTATGAAAAATCCCTCTGTGTTCGTGATATG
>CAZAOW010000085.1:0-2096 GCA_964487075.1 Candidatus Woesearchaeota archaeon
AATATTATAATCTTACAATTGCCTCATCAACATTGCCATAAGATTTTTTCGATTTTCTATATTTTTGTAGATTTCATGATTTTCAAAGAGGCGGGGGATGGTTTCCAAATCATCTCCTGGTTTTGTTCCCATGAAAGTTCCCCAGAATTTTTGCAATGAATCTATTTCATGCCTTGAAAAATCAACTTTTCCATCGGATTTTGCCTTAACATAAGTTATTTGGAATTTTGGGCCGTATATAAAATTAAAAATCTCATCAACTCTCGGAAAATGAAAGTCGGATGAAACGACGGCAATATTTTCCCATCTGTTAGGCAAAGCCAGAAGCATTTTTGAAAAAATCGCATTGCCGACCGTGTCTCTTGATAAATCCTCGAGAAAAATCATTCCATCAAAAACACCTTTATCTGTCAGATATTTTTTCATTTCTTGAGATTGGCTTCCAGACAAAGCAATTCTGTTTGTCTCTCCTCTTGCATAAATCTCAAATCCTTCATCAAGCCTGCTTTTTCTTATTTCTTCCGGCTTGCACGACAAAATCAAAACCGCGTCATATTTGTGTCCCATTGGCTAAATTTAAATATTCAATCGCCGGTTTATAAATATGATTTTGATTGTGAATATATGTTCGGAAAAACTGCATTATTACGAGTTTGTGAAACCTATTGAGGATATTTTAAAGAAAAATAATTTTAAATTTTTCATGAAAAATTATTTAAAAATAACGGAAAAGGATTTGAAAAAAGCAGACAAAATAATAATCTGCGGAACTTCTCTCAAAGACAACAAATTCTTGAAAAATGTAAAAAAATTCAATTGGATTAAAAGTTCTAAAAAGCCGATTCTTGGAATCTGCGGCGGGGCGCATATTATCGGACTTATTTTCGGCGGAAAATTAAGAGTGAAAAAAGAAATTGGCTTTAAAAAAATCCAGATAAAAAATTTCCTAGGAATAAATGATGAAAGAGAAGTTTATCATTTGCATCAATTCTATGTTCTTCCTGAAATTTACAAAAACAAAAAAATTTACGCAACGCTGTTTCACCCCGAAGTCAGGAACAAGGAAATCATTGCAAATTTTTGCATAAATGCTTAAATATATTAATAAAATAAAAGAAATATGAGATTGGCGTCCCTCGTTATTGGAACGGCTTTGCTGGCTTCTTCTTTCGCAACGAATTTGCATGCCGAAAATAAATTTGATATTCCGAATTTTGGTAAATTAAAACCCAATAAAGAAACGAACTTTGCAAACGATTTTATGCCCGTAGCTGTAAAATACGACAATATTCCGCAAAATAATTTTATTACTAGGAGAACTTATCTAAAAGGAACCAAAACTTTGAGCGACGGCACGTCTGGGAAAATACCAAAGTACGTAACCTTGTCTATAAACTGTTTCGGCGAAGAAAGGGTAATGTTTTACTACGATTTTTTCAGCAAAAAATCTTTTGAGAGGGGAAGTTTCTTCGGAGAGTTTAAACGCCTTCCATCAGACGTTCATCCGGATTATTCCAAAATGATATGCAGCAGCGCTTTAATCTAAATGGACCCGCCTAGCGAGACAACCCGAGACAAAGTAAATCCTGACGGATTTAGCATCGGCGGTTTTCTTCGCTTAACTTTCCCTTTGCTTTAAAATTATTAACCGAACAAAATGCGATTTTCAATCGCATAATGGACCCGCCGGGAATTGAACCCGGTTCCCTTGACTGCCAGCCAAGTATAATACCAGTATACGACGGGCCCGCGATGGACTCATCGGGAATTGAACCCGAGCCTTGTCGTTGCGAACGACACGTTTTACCACTGAACTATGAGCCCTTGCGAGGAATTTATTACAATAATATTTATATATCTAACTTAAAATAGAAATTTATGACTGACGAAAAAACTCTTGAGAATCTCGCTGAAATAAACTTTCCGACTCCTGTAAATAGAGGAACATCCTTAGAACTGCTTGATTATATTGCTCATAAAGGCAAATACAGGATTGAGGGGGGAGCAGACTATATCCTCAGAACAGAAGGGCCAGGAAATTCAGAATTTTATCCCACAAAAATTGCCGGGACTATTTGGACTATTCCCTCCTTAAC
>CAZAOW010000085.1:2130-3203 GCA_964487075.1 Candidatus Woesearchaeota archaeon
GTTAAGACATATTTTGAAACGGAGTATCAAGGAGAATAATTTCTTAAATCTTCAACGCGCTTTCCTTTCCACTTTTCAAATTCTTAACTTTGAACTTCTTTGATTTTATTTCTTTTTCTCCGACGAAAATCGCGTTCGAAATAAAACTTGAATTTGCATATTCCAATGCTTTGCTCGGTTTTCCATAATAAATTATCACGCTTTTTCCTTTCTCTCGTAGTTTTTGCGCGATTTTTATCGCTTCCTTATCTTGGTTGAGGGAAATGACGAGGTATTTTTCTTTTTTGTCTTTTATTTTTACCAAAGGCAGCAATCTTTCCAATCCCAAAGAAATTCCTGTGCACTGAATTCCGTTAAAAATGTAACTTCCTCCGGCGACGAGAGTTTCTTTCACTCCTTTTGTTTTTATCTCAAAAACTGTTCCGTTATAGTAAGAGAGCCCGCGAACAATTGTCGGTGAAAATAAAACTTTGAGCCCGTATAATTTGCAATATTCCCTTAGTGAGATTATCTCCCTATAACCAGAAAATTTGCTGAAATATCTTTCCCCTTTTTTTAGCATGGAGAGCAATTTTTCCGCTTTGTATTTCCTTAAATTTTTTTCAATTTCTTTTTCAGGCAATTTATCATACTTGTCTATCTCTCTCAGTATCTGTTCCCCATCTTTTTTTATTTTCAAGTCATCAAGAATTTCATTCAGCAATTTTCTGTTATTGATTAAAACAATCGTTTCCAAGCCAAGGTTTTTCAAGATTTCATTTGTCATCGCCAAAATTTCCGCTTCGTCTTTGATTGTCGAGTTAACAACATCCGCGTCCGCCTGCGTAAATTGCCTCAACCTGTTTTCCCGCGTCGGTTCATCCCTAAAAACGGCGCCGATTTGATATCTCCTGTAAGGTAATTTTTTGTTTTGCATCAGTCTTTTTAACTGAAACGTGAATTCATATCTAAGCGCAAGGTTTCTCTTTCCTTTGTCTTTTAATTTGAAAATGTCCGACACGGCTTCATCTTCTTGATTCCCAGATTTTACAAAATCTTCATATTCAATTATCGGCGTTTCCGCCGGCTCAAAA
>CAZAOW010000086.1:0-3045 GCA_964487075.1 Candidatus Woesearchaeota archaeon
GATGGGTTACGAAGAAGAAAAAGGCGTAAATATTCCTGATATTTTTAAATTGAGGGAGGTGTTACCTAAACATTGATAAAGCAAGTTCATCATCCCTTTTTTTATCAAGACTCTGTATCTTTCTGAAAAAATAGAACATTGAGGAGGATATTCCAATAATCCCTAACGATAGCAAAAGTAATGTGGCATTAAAATTATTTCTTTTTGCAATTAAATAAGATTCAACAGGTTCTGATTTAGAGAGCTGTGAAATTTCTACACTTTTTTCCAAATAATCATCTTCAATCGCATTACTTATTCTCTTTAGCCCATAACTTGAGTTATTCTTCAATTGTGTTTTTAATATTTCTAAGACAGATATATCTTTTTCTAATCCCCCATATCTTTTAACTTCTGGAAGTTGGACATAATCCGAAATAAAATTGCTTGGGTAAAGAAAGGATGCGGATGCGTCAAGATTAGGGTTTATTCCCAATCCGTAAATTATCGGAATTAAAGAAACACCCACTCCAAGAAGAGCATTTCTAACAACTCTTTTTTTAGCGCGAGAATATGTTTCATTTATCTCTTTATCTTGACTATTTGTTCCCATAGCATATTTTCTAAAGTAAGGTATATAAATATTTAGATAATTTGATATGACCTTAAAACTTTTTTTCTGTTACGCAAATTTCCAAACGACCTTCTTCTTTGCTCCAAGCATTTTTTATTCCCGATAATTCTTTTGGTAACTCATAAAGCGTTGAAATTCTCGGCTGACAAAAGTCAAATGCGAGTTTAGAGATATAACTCTGAGGATAAGAACTTCCGTTCGCAAGAAGAAGAACTAAATAAGGCAGGATGATTGAACCGAATTCCATGATTTATTTTGAATTTTTAATTTATAAATTTTTATGAACGGAGAATATAAGTGGAAAACAAAAACAACCCTTTCCCGACGTGAAAGGTGTAATTATGATAAGCAAGGTTTTTAAATAAAATTTTCGTCATGACTTTGTAAAGTTCTGAAACAAATAAAATGGCAAAAGAATACAGTGCGGAATCAATAAAAGTTCTTGAAGGACTGGAAGCTGTAAGAAAACGACCTGCGATGTATATAGGAAGCACGGGAAAACCCGGGCTCCATAAACTGGTTGACGAAGTCGTGGATAATTCTGTTGACGAAGCTCTCGGAGGATATTGCAAAAAGATTTTGATTACCCATCATAAAGACGGTTCTATTTCTGTTGAAGACGACGGGCGCGGGATTCCCGTGGACATTCATCCGCAATTGAAAATTCCCGCGGTTGAAGTTGCGCTGACAAAATTGCACGCCGGAGGAAAATTTGACAAAGATTCCTACAAAGTCTCCGGCGGACTTCATGGAGTAGGCGTCTCTGTTGTAAACGCACTTTCAAAAAAATTAATAGTGGAAGTAAAGAGAGACGGAAAAAAATACAGGCAGGAATATTCACGCGGATTTCCAAAGACAAAATTAACTGTTTTCGGAACATGCCCGAAAGAAGAAACCGGCACAACCGTAATATTCTGGCCGGATGAAGAAATTTTCTCAACAATAAAATTTGATTACACGATGCTGGAAACAAGATTTCGTGAAATCGCTTTTTTGAATGCCGGATTAAAGCTCACGTTTTTTGACGAAGCAAAAAACAAAAAAATTGATTTCGTTTACTCTGGGGGTTTGGTGGAATTTGTAAAATGGATAAACGAATCAAAAGAAGTTTTGCATAAGCCGGTTTTTTTCAGAAAAGAAACTAAAGATTTGTTCATTGAAATCGCAATTCAGTACAACTCAGGATACAATGAAAATGTTTTCGGTTTTGTAAACACCATAAACACCGTTGAGGGGGGAACGCACGTTTCCGGTTTTAAAACAGCCCTTACGAGAGTCATCAATGATTATGCAAAAAAAACAGGGATGCTGAAAGGAAAAGACGAATCTCTCACGGGAGACGATGTTCGCGAGGGGCTTACCGCGGTAATAAGCATAAAAATAGCAGAGCCGCAATTTGAAGGACAAACAAAAACAAAGCTCGGAAATTCAGAGGTAAAAGGAATTGTTGATTCAATTGTTTCCGCTTCTTTGTCAGAATTTTTTGAAGAAAATCCGACGATAGCAAAAAAAATCGTTTCAAAATCTTTGGATTCGGCGAAAGCGCGCCTTGCCGCAAAAAAAGCGAAAGATTTGGTAAGAAGAAAAAATGCGTTTTCCCTCGGCGGTCTTCCTGGAAAACTTGCGGATTGCTCAAAAAAATCGGCGGACACTGAAATTTACATTGTTGAAGGAGAAAGCGCGGGAGGAAGCGCAAAACAGGCAAGAAATAAGGAAGACCAGGCAATATTGCCGTTGAAAGGAAAAATATTGAACGTTGAGAAAAGCAGCCCAAGCAAAACTCTTTCAAGCGAGGAAATTGTAAATCTCATAACTGCAATAGGAACAGGCGTCGGTGAACAGTTTGACATTGAAAAAATCCGTTACAACCGCGTTGTTATTATGACAGACGCGGACGTTGACGGGGAACACATTAAAACGCTTTTGCTGACTTTCTTTTTCAGATTCATGCCGAAGCTCATTGAAAACGGGAACATTTTTGTCGCTCTTCCCCCCTTGTACAGGATAAGAAAAGGTCAGAAAGATTTTTACGTTTATTCCGACGATGAATTAAAAAAAGAATTGGAAAAAATTTCTTCCGGCTCAACAAATGTTACAAGGTTCAAGGGTCTTGGAGAAATGTCGTCGGAACAATTGTGGGAAACAACCATGAATCCCAAAACCAGAAAAATTAAAAAGATATTTATTGAAGACGCTCTTGAGGCGGACAAAACGTTTTCAATGCTTATGGGCGACGACGTTCAGGCAAGAAAAGATTTCATTTCCGAAAACGCGAAGGAGGCCAATCTGGATATTTAAAATGCAAATAAACAAATTTCGTTTGGCAGTTGCAATATTGATCTTAGCCGCCGCAGTTTTCGGATTAATAAATTATCAAGAAAAAATTACCGCGAATGTGATAAAAATCCAGGAAGAGCAAAAATTCCTGAATG
>CAZAOW010000087.1:0-3028 GCA_964487075.1 Candidatus Woesearchaeota archaeon
GCCTCGGTAGCTCAGTTGGTAAGAGCGTAACATTGGTAAGCAGAACCCCGATGCTAAATCGCGCAACGATTTACTTGGTTTTGGTTCCGCACCTCCATTAATGGAGCCAAAGATGTTAAGGTCCTGAGTTCAATCCTCAGCCGAGGCTTTTGAGAATTATTTGTGTTTTTGAACATACATGCTCATCACATCAAAAAAAATGTTTAAAATATCTTTTTCAAGATCAGATTTCCATCGGGGAATAGGGCGCCCTATACTTTCCATGTATCTTTGATATAAATCCTTTCTGAATGAATTTGAGTTTTGTTCCAAAGATTTTTCTTCAAAAACTCCGATAATACTTTCGCAGGAATCTGCAAAACTTGAGTCATAGTCAAATGGTATTGCTGCGGCATTTTGCGATAGATTAACTTTTGGATTTGCACTAACTCTTTTGTATGCATCAACAAAGTTTCCGTTGCAAACAATGGCTCTAACTGAAGAATAAACTTTTTCGTCGGTTTTTCTTGACTCAATAAATGGTTGAATTATTGAAATTCCGTATTCAAATTTAAAATTGTTTGTTTCAATCATATCTTCAAGATATTCCGGATATTCTTTATTTTTCATTAATTTTTCCAAAAGGGATTTAGAATCAGCATACTGTATCTTTTGTTCATCGTGCTCGTAAAGAACTGAAACCATATTTCTGTCTAAGAATTCTACACCTATTCCTTGAGAACCTAAAATTGGTTTGATTACAAATTTTTTATTTTCCATAGAAGTGATAAGATTGATCAGCCCGTTTTTGTGTGTTATTCCCAGACCGACAAAAGTTGAAGGAATAAGCATTTCTGATATTTCAGAATCTCTAAGCAGGACGTATTGTAAAAATTTATTTCTTGCAATCTCTTCCGTGACATAATTGTTAACTGGATTGCCCAGAACTAATTCATTGAAAATATTAATAACGGAAGACTCGCTTCCGTCATATTTTTCGTATATTTCAAAATGTTCAAGTCCGGTTTTATCTTTTTTCGGAATTTCATTTAACCAATCAATTTCTGCCTGAGGAGAATGCAAAATAGGGGGTAGAGGAAAAAATAATCTGTATAATCTTGGGTTTTTTAATAAAGACTGAACAAGGAGGGATTTCACAGGATGTTCTTTAAAAGATTTTCTTCTGGAAAAAGTTCCGTCATTAACTGTAATCCTACCGTATTTTTTTTGCAGCATGGCATTTACTTTTTTTTGAACTCTGTCATCTCCGTAAATATGTTTAAACCCACTCATCCCGCTTCTGATTCCGTTTATTTCCATCAAATATCTTCTTCCTTCAGAACTTTCAATCAAGTCCAAACCGTATAAACTCATTCGGAGATGTCAACGATGTTATTTTTAAAGATTTCCAATTTTTGATTTTCATTAACCTTATAAACTCCTTCCCATTTTTTAAAAAATGCCGAAAAAAGACGAGGAATCAAAATTGAAAAAAGTCAAGGAAGATTACAAAAAAGTCTCGGAAAAACACAAACTCCCTTCCTTTGAAGAGCTGAACGAGGACTTTCACGTAGAAAAAGTTTCCGAAACAGAAACAGATTTTCTTCTCAGGGAAATAAGAAAAATCATCTCCGAGAGAATTTTCAATTACCTTCGCACGGTGGAAACTCTCATCAATCCTTCAAACGCGCCGATGTTTGTTTTCTCCGTCGTGAAAACATTAAGTTCAGAAGACAAAAGCAAACTCACTGAAATTTACAAAGAACTTGCAAGAAACGAAATACGGCTTTTTGCGATAGACGTTGAATATTCTGAAAAAAAAGAAGCGGATTTCATAAGAGACGTTTTCAAAACATGGCAGAAAATAAAAAAAGATTTGGTAAAAATTCTCGGCACTATTGAAAAAAACATTGACTCAAAATCAGACAATAATCATAGGAAATATTTTGGGTAAAATGCTCGCAGGAATACATTTTCAATGGATTAATGACAAAGGAGAAACGCTTGAAAAAATTCTCTCAATGAAAAAAACATTTATAGGATTTATCGTTCCGGCGCTTCTTGACAAATCTCTCACAAACAAAGGAAAAGATATTTTTGGGAGGGTTTATCCGGAAGAAAATTATTATCCTTCTTGGTTTGTTGATGCATTAAAACAAGAGGCGAAGAATAAAAACGTGATTTGGGCTCAAGAAGGATTCATGCATTATTGCGAACCATGCTTTGAATTGTTTGAGCAAAACGGAGGAAGAGAAAATCATGGTTATCCCGACCCTTTTCACGAACACGTTTGCCTCAATGGAAACTCGCAAACTCTTGAGGAACAAAAAAGCGCAATTAAAAAAGGAAAAGAAATGCTTATGGATTTGACTGGAATCATCCCGGAAGTTTATTGCCCGTCGAATCATTTGCATAATAAAAATACTTTGTTGGCTGCAAAAGACGGCGGTTTCAAAGAATTCACTACAAGAAATTTATTGCCTTTTGGAGGTCTTACCTCTTATAAAGATTCTGCAACAGGATTGAGGGTTTTCCCCGAATCAAAAATTGGAGAGGGGAAGAATTCGGCAATTGTCTACACTTTCTACGACCATCTTGTTTCTGGAAAACGGGAAGATTATTCAAAAATTCTTTCTGAGTCAGATGTGGAATATTTAAGATTTGTTGACGAACCGACAAAAAGAGTTTGGTTAAATCAAAAAATGATAATGTTTTCGAAAAAGACGCGAGACTGGAAAAGAAAGTTCGGCTAATTTTATAAATTCCTTTTTCCTTGGATCTGCATGAATCGTAAAGGAATTTCAGAAGTCATCTTGACAATAACTTTAATTTTCGTGGGGATAATTGCAGTTGGAATTGTGAGCGTTTCTGTCGGAAATTTGTTGGAAAAAGAAACAGAGCAAATAGGCATTGAAAGTTTGTTGATAAATTTTGATGTAAAGTCCGTGAGGGTTTTGGAAAATGGAGACGTTGCAGTTAGCGTGAGAAGAAATTCCGGTGAAGGAAATCTTGAAGGAATAAATTTTGTTTTCTCAGATGGTGATGAAAG
>CAZAOW010000088.1:0-2972 GCA_964487075.1 Candidatus Woesearchaeota archaeon
AAGAGATTGATAACTGGAAAATTAAAGGCGATTTTATATTAACTCCCGGTTTTGCGGGGCGAATGTGTAGGAAAGCAATAAAAAATGAGCGAAGCGAACACAATTCTTCACTTAATTTTTCTTATATCCCCCAATATTTTATCTTTTTTCCTTCTGCTCGTATGAGTTTTCCCAAATCTTACAAGAGTTGAATTAACTTTGCTCCAATATTTTTTAGGAAATAGTTTCTTTAAATCTTGTTCAATTTTGTGCGGATTTTTGTTTTTCGTCCAGCCCAATTTCTGACTTATGTAAGAAACATGAGTGTCAACGCCAATTGCATCATGATTTAATTCAGACAGAAAAACATTCGCAGTTTTTCTTCCCACTCCTCGTAATTTTATCAATTCATCAATCTCTAACGGAATTTTTCCGCGAAGCTCAACTATCTGCTTTGAACATTCAACAATATTTTTTGACTTGTTTCTAAAAAAATTTACTGGGCGAATTATTTTTTCAACTTCGGAAATTTTTGCAGAAGAAAGTTTTTTTGCATTTGGATATTTATTGAAAAGTTTTTCAGCAACGGAAATTGTTGTTTCATCCCTTGTTCTTGCCGAAAGAATTGTTGAAATCAAAATTTGAAACGGCGATTTCCATTCTTGCGCCGCGAGGCGCATTTTCTTTTGATTTTTTGTTAAAATGCGGAGTTGTTTTAATGCTGTTTTTTGGTACATTTTTGTTAAAGACTATCTTAGACTTCTACGTTTAAATTTATCAAATCTTTCTTTTATTAAATTTAGGTCTTGTTTAGGCAATTTTGAACTAGTAAAAGAATCGAGAACAATTTCTTTTTGGATTAAACTTGCCTGTTCCTTCATATTTTGAACATCTTGTTTTGAAAGCAACGGAGTTAGAGGACATTCTGCTAAAAAATATCTTTTCTCACCGGATTTATAATGCGGATAAACTGGCCATGACTTACACATAGGCAGTCTTACTTCGTGAATTGAACAGGAATTATCTTCAGCAAGATATGGACAAATACCTTTTTTGCTCTTTACTTCATAATGATTTGAATTTATTTCAATAAAAAAATTCGGATAACCTGCCTTCAAAACTTTTTCCATTTCAAATTTAGTAAAATCTGGACCGCCCATTCTACAACAAGCAGCTCCACATTTTTGACAAACTTTCAAAACTTCAGAAGTTTTCATTTTTTATTAATATTCAACAGAATTATAAACGATTTAAATTCTTATAGTTTTATGGACATTAATTCAATAAAGAAAGGCAAAACAATTTCCGAGCTTCTTGAATTTGGAATCATCAACGTTGACAAATCATCAGGACCGACGAGTTTTGACGTTTCGGATTTTGTAAGGAAAAAACTTGGCGTTAGAAAGACAAGCCATTTTGGAACCCTTGACCCAAAAGTAACGGGGGTTTTGCCTATTGCATTAAATCGAGCGTGCAAATTAACCGGCTTTTTTCTCGGAGAAGACAAAGAATATGTCGGGATAATGAAAATTCACGGCAAAGTTTCCATTGAACAAGTTGAAAAAGCAATAAAAGAAAAATTTCTTGGAAAGATAAAGCAAACTCCGCCGAAAAAATCACGGGTTAAAAGGCAGGAAAGGGAAAGGGAAGTTATGAGATTTGAAATTCTTGAAAAAAACGGCAACGATTTTGTTTTTCTTGCAGAAGTTCAAGGCGGAACTTACATCAGAAAACTTGTTTCTGATTTGGGAGACTACATGAAAATCGGCGCGCACATGCTTGAATTAAGAAGAATTCGCGCCGGAATTTTCAATGAAAATGAAAGCGTCAATTTGTATGATCTTGAAAAAGCCGTCGATGAATACCAAGATGGAAATGAGAAACTTTTGAGGGAAATAATAATTCCTGCAGAAATTGTCGGCGAAGTTTATCCTGAAATCCAAACAAAAAAAGACAAGGTGAAAAATCTGCTTACGGGAAAACCGGTTCTCAAAAGTTATCTTAAAAAAAGTCAAACGGTTGATGCAGGTAAAATAGTCTCAATTTTTTCCGACGAAAGATTTATAGGAATGTATAAAGTTTTAAATCAAGGAGAGGTTTTTGCCAAAGCGGAGTTTGTTTTGCAGGAAATACAATGAAGAAAAGATGCCAATGGCCCGGAGAAGATGAATTAATGATTCAATATCATGACGAAGAATGGGGAAATCCGTGTCGCGACGACGAGAAGATTTTTGAATATTTGGTGTTGGATACATTTCAAGCGGGATTGAGCTGGAGAACAATTTTGCACAAAAGGGAAAATTTCAGAAAGGCATTTGATAATTTTAATGCGGAAAAAATTTCCAAATATGATGGAAAAGACGTTGAAAGATTAATGAATGATTCTGGAATAATAAGAAACAAATTAAAGATATTGGGAACAATAATTAATGCTCAGAAATTTTTGGAATTGCAGAAAGAATTTGGAAGTTTTGAGAAATATATCTGGCAGTTTACGGGACACAAAACGATAAATAATAAAATCAGTGACATAAAAGAAATTGGAGCAACATCCAAAGAATCCGATGAGATGAGCAATGACATGAAAAAAACTGGTTTCAAATTCGTTGGTTCAACAATCTGCTACGCCTTTATGCAGGGCGTTGGCATCGTAAATGACCACACCGTTGAATGTTTCAGGCATAAAGAGGTTGACGGATGAAACACTTTGTATATTTTTCAAAAAACGCGGCAACATCCGGAAATTTCGGCGACTTGATGAAAGCGGGAAGGATGGACATTGCGATTCATAGCTTTATTCAAGGAGTTTTTTTATCCCATGATTTCAGAAAAGATGTCAAATTTCATTTTGTTTTTTACGGAATGCCGGATCCGCCAAAACATATAGAAATTCAGGTAACTGACGAACTTGAAATAAGCAAAAAAGACGTCGGAAATTTGATAAAAAAAATTCTTTACAAATACAGGCAAGGAGAAAAAACAGAAGTTTTTCC
>CAZAOW010000089.1:0-2925 GCA_964487075.1 Candidatus Woesearchaeota archaeon
AAAATCTTCCAAGTCAATCAGTCTAAAATCAAATTCTCCCGTCGGAGTAAAAAATAATTCTTTGTAAGGATGATGATGTTTTCCCAATTCAAGTCCGTCTTGAAGAAGAGTTATAATATTATGCTGACAGAAAACTTCGGTTAATCCGTCAAAAATTTTGTCAGGGTCGTATATTATTCTTCTCGCGTCTTGATGAGCCAAAGCAACATTCTCATCATATCTTACTTGCCTTAATCTTTCTCCCATTGATTTTCAATGAAATAATTTCTTTTTAAAGATTGTTGTGTTACAAAAACATCTTTTCTGAATATATTCAAAATTAATCACAACAAATTTTATAATGTCCCGTAGGTAAGTTAATGAAAATGAAAAAATTTCTTTTGTCGGCAGCTGTTTTAAGTTCGTTGATTTTAGTTAATCAAAATCAATTAAGAGCTGAACCTGAAGAATTAAGTTCTCATGCTCCGGCATTCATTGAAGAAAAAATTCTTTCCGATAACTTAGACAGACCGGAGATAATAACAAGCAAGCTTGAAGTGAACACTTCGAATCTTTTCAGAAATGTTACTTATGGAAATTTTGAAAGTGGACTGTTTGATATGAGAAAACTTGCGGGAGAGTCAATTTACGAAGAGGCGTGGGTTTACATTCCAAAAGAGACGAAATGGATTGAGCTTTGCAGAAAAGAAACAAATTCAATTTCAGATAAAGGTGGGGGAAAATTCGCTTGTTTTGTTGATCTTTCTTATCTGGAAGCGCTCTATTCCGCAAATGAAGATTTAATTTTTGCGCATATACACACTTTAGACTCGATTACTAAAAAATCGGATTTTTGGAAAGTTTATCCTTCGGTTATAGACCTTGAATTTTCTCTACAAACAAATATTAAAATCTCAAACGGAAACGGAAATTCCAAGAGAATTAAACATCTTATAGTTTCTTCAGAAGGGTATACTTTTTATGAATTTGACCTTGATGAATTGCAAAAGAGTTTGGATTTGGACTCTGTCAGTTTTAATAATTCTCCGAATAACGCAATCAGTTCTTTTCGTGAAGAAATAATTAAAGGTTCAAAAGATTATCAAAATGGAATAATATCCAAGGATTATTGGGAAATTCAAGAAGGTCCGTTAAAAATTTCCTTCACACCATTTAAAGATTAATTCCCCCATTCTGGTTTGGATTTTCTTTTGATTTCCGCAATTTCCTGCAAAACTTTCATCTCGCTTGAATTTAATAAGTCTTTGTTTTTCTTGAAAGTTTTAAATTGATTTTCAGATATTTCGGAATAAAGAAATTTTCTGTCTCCCAAAGCATGTTCAAAATTCGCGCCGGGAATTGAAACGGCAATTTCCATTCCTTCGCTTGCTTCAGAAACGGATTTATTTTCAGATTGAATGTTCTTAATTCTGCCAATTTCCTCGTTGGTTTCGTCAATAACTTTTAATCCGGAAATTAATTTGCCGCCTTCAACAGAAACGCCGAAAATCGCCGGCTTCGTGTTCCTGAAAACATATTGATGCAGAATTTTCAATTTGCAAATCGTGCTTAAAGACATCATTCTGTTTTTTTCTATTTCCTTTCTTTTTATTTCCCGGAATTCAAGGAGGCGTTCAATAAGTTTGTACACAACTTCATCTGTTATTACTTTTATGCTTCCGGCGATTTCTTTTGCATCTTCGTCAACTGAAACATTAAATCCGGCAATGACGGCGTCAATTTCGTTTATTTTCAAATTCGCTTTTCCCGAGATTATATCGTTTTTGTTTATGTCTCCGATTTCCGCTTTCAAAACCGGAATCCCCGATTGTTTCAATAAAACTAAAAGAGCTTCAAGACTCCCGAGAGAATCTGCTTTTGCGATTATTCCCTGCTTGCTCAAACCTGATTTTACGGTTTCTGAAATTTCTTTCTTGAAAATATTTTTTATTTCGTTCAGATTGTTGTTAAAAACCATGAAAGGCATTCCGGGAAGGATTTCCGTTTTTTCAGAGAGTTGCATTCTCAATCCCGTTGAAGCAATTGCTTTTTCCTTCGGTTTGAATCTGAAAGACAGCGGTTCTATTTCTTCCAAAACGCGAATTTTGCTTATTTTTGGATTTCCTTCAAAATCAGCGACGGCGATTTCATCCTTCTTTGCAATTTCTCCGTCGTACAAAATCGCCTCAATGTAATTTCCCGCTTTTTCTTTCTTAACTTCAAGAACAACGCCTTTTGCTTCTTTTCCCAATTTCAGTCTTTCGGAAAGATATCTTTTGCTCAATCCGCAAAGCATCAAAATCAATTCCGAAATCCCTTCTTTTGTCTTGGCTGAAATCGGAACCAAGGCGATTTTTTTTGTAAAATCTGAAATATTATAAAAAAGGTCGGCGTCAAAACCGAAACTGTTTAGAGAACCGATAAGCGTGAGATATTTTTCATCAAAATTTTGCTTCACATTCTGGGATTGCGACTCAATGTTTTTTCTCAAATCCGAATTCCCAGATTTAATCAATGACCTCCATCCGGAAATGTTGTCAATTTTGTTCAGCGCAATCACAAACGGCGTTTTATTATGTTTAAGAATTTGGATAACTTCTGCCGTTTGCGGTTTTATTCCCTCGTTTATGTCAATTACAAGAATCGCCAAATCAGCCAGAGAACCTCCGCGCTTTCTTAAGTTTGTGAATGCGGCGTGTCCCGGCGTGTCAATAAAAAGAAATCCGGGAAAATCCAAAATTAATTTTTGTTTTTCAATCAACGGGCAGACTTTTTGCATTTGTTCTTTTGGAAAAAGCGTGAAGGAAATTTTCTGCGTGATTCCGCCCGCTTCTCCGGCTTGTATTGCGCTGCCTCTGAATGCGTCCAGCAAACTGGTTTTCCCATGGTCTACATGTCCGCAAACCGTAACTATTGGTTGCCTTATTTTTTGTTCCATTTTTCTTT
>CAZAOW010000090.1:0-2857 GCA_964487075.1 Candidatus Woesearchaeota archaeon
ATCCCTTAATCTGTCGGAAATTTTTTGAATGTTCTTCACGTATTCCGAAATGCTTATTAAACTCACAGCCGCAATCTTCAATCCTTTCTTTGAAGCTTCAATCAAAACTCTCATGCTCGTCGCTATAAGTTCAGAGGGATAATAATTTATTACTCCGCGTCGCGAATCAAAGACAGCTTTCTCGACGCTCATGCCGGAATTTCTTATGTTGTAATTGACTTTTCTGAAAAAATCTTCCGTCTTCAACCCCTTTGCCGATTCCGCGACTATCCCGAATGCAATTTCTGGAGGAACTCCATTTCCGATTCTGTTCCCGAGTTGAAAAAGCGAATTGTTGAATTCTTTTTCAAGCTGTTTCGTGTTCTCTCTCTCAACAATGAGTTCTTTTGTTTTTTCTTTGTATGCAGTTGAAAAAAGCAACGCGATGCCGAGAGGAATAAACATGCTTAAAATTAAAGCGCCGACGCCGAAAGGTCCTTTCACATCATCTCCTATTTGAACAAATCCGAAAAATCCTTCTGTTCCAAACAATCCCAATCCAAGTTGCGCAAAAGTATAATCTTTTTGCAGTCCGAGCAGTTCTGGAATTGGAGTGAACATGAAAATCAGCGGCAAAATCCCGATAAACAAAAGTGGCAGGACCGCGAAGAAGGATACGAAAAAAGCTCCGTTGCTGTTGTATTTTAAATAAAGCGGATTTCTTTCAAGCAGTTCGGATTCCCCGTATCCTCCAGGTCTTTGATAAAGAATTTTGTCCGTGAGATAAAAAACAAAAAAAGGAATTATCATATTGAACAAGATTATCACATGATACCATTTTATGAACTCCCCCACCATCGCGGAAGCAAGAGGCAATAACGCAAGTCCGAGAGTCGGAAGAACAACCCCGAGCATGTAAACGTTTGTCAGCGGACTTCTCACGTCGTGTGTGAAGCGAAGCATTTTGTCGTAAACTCCGTCAAGAATTACTTGAAGGGATTTTTCCAGAAGCGCGATTCTTCTGCTTTCTTCCGGTTCAAACAAACTGGATTCAATGAGATGAAAAGATTCAATGAACTCTGTGTTGTCCTTTCTCCATATTTCAAGATAATTGTCAAGACTTTCTTTTATCGTGGAAAATTTCCCGACTTCAACGTTGTAAAAAACTTTTTTGAAATCCAATGCAAGAGGATATTGAAGATGCTGCGCGGCGAATGCAACCGCCTTTTCCAAATTCGGCGTGTGCCTCATGTAAACTACTATGTAAAGAATTGCCGGAACCATTTGGCTGCTCGCTTTTAAACGCCACTGATTCGCAAGGCGTTGCGGATATCCGTTGTAAAAATAAAATAAAAACAGCGACAGAATCAAGGTCAGGAAAAAAAACAGAAAAGGAAAAGCTTGGATTGAACTGTTTATAAAAACAACGGCGAGTGATGTTAGAAGACCGATAAAAAACACCCCGAGAAAAACCATGACGCTTAAAGTCAGCGCCTGACTTGGTTCTATGTCAAGGTGCGCGATTTCTATTGAGTTGCGGATTTTCTCTTCGTCTTTTTTTGAAACATTTATTTTTAAAACGCTTCCAAGGCTTCTGCACCACTTTTCATATCGCGTAATTTCAGGAGCCATTTCCTGTTTGAATGTCAAATATTCCCTGCTGAAACCGGTGTTTTCATTTCCGGTTTGACTTTCAAACTTCTGCCCGTATTTTTTGTAAATATCGTCAACGCTTAATTTTTCGTTTCCCATGGTCGCTTTTTTATAATTTATTTATAAGTTTTCTTAATTTTAAATAGTTCTTCTCTGTGAATTTCATGACTTTTTCCGCGTATTCCTTATCCAAAATTTTGCCATAATAAGTGACAGAATTTCTAAAGTATCTTAATTCATTTAAAAATGAAACTTCTTTATCTGATAAATTAAATTTTTTGAAATAAGAAATTTCCGCCTCATGCGCGTAATTTCCAGAAGAGATATATCCGTCAAGAAGAAGTTTTGCTCTTATTAGTCCCATTAAAATGTCATAACAATTTTTTATTGCTAAATTTGAGTTTCTGTCATTAATTCCAATCTTTTGCATCATCTCTTTTAATCCCTCAAAAGAAATTTCTGATTCCGCCGCTAAAAATCTTGCCCTCGGTATATCAGGGGTTGTTTTTCTCGCTATCCCTTTTTGCAAGTAATATTCAAACTCTTTTGGCAGATTCATAAATCAACACTCCCGGACAAGAGTATCCCATTTAAGATATTATCTTTTAGGTGTTTGTGTATCTCTTTAAAAGATGGATAAAAATTGATTGAAATGTTTCTTTCAAGTTTTTTATGAAATTCCGTTAATTTGATATTTTTTTCTTTTCTGCCAATTATTGCAATATCAATATCAGAATAAATTGTATCGTCCCCCCTTGAATAACTCCCGAACAAAATTATTATTGCTCCTGGAAATTCTTCTTTCAGAAAAGTGAACAACCCGGACTCATAAATCTGCTTTAAATTATCCACCCTTTTTAGCTGCAATGCCAAAAGATTGTCCCTGTTAAATTCAATTGCCCATCTTCTAGACTCTTTATCTTGATTTATTTTTATTAAATTTTTTTTCTTTAATCCAGGCAAAGATTTCATAACCGCCGGCTGGCTGACATCAAGCATTCTTGCAACTCCTCTTTGATTCAGGGACATTCCGGATTTTGCAAATAACAATCTTAAAATTTCTTGTTGGAGGATAGTTAACCCTTGTTTATACATATTTACCATAATTAATATATCTTAACCTATATTTATAAAACTTGTTCAAAAGCAATTAATTAATAAATTATGCGATTATTTCCTTCTCAACTCAAACAGCAAAACCGCAATCCCCATCACGAAAAAAATC
>CAZAOW010000091.1:0-2847 GCA_964487075.1 Candidatus Woesearchaeota archaeon
TGGGGTTTCTCATCTAGTAGACCCTTCTTCTATTGTGTCTGCTGCTTTAGAAGTTAATAAAAATGTTTGCGATTCAAATAGTTTTAAAGAAATCTGCTCGGCTCTTGCTCATAAATTACTTCTAGTTTTTGGCTCTTTTCATCTACATTGAATTTCATTATTTTTATAAATAACAAATATATGCTCTTTTGTGGCAAATGGATTTCACTATCATGATGAAGATGGAAGAGGTGCTGGAATAATAATTGTTGGATTATTAATTTTGGCAGCAATATTCTTAGTAATTGTGTCTAAACTTTTTGTTCTTGCAGGAATCATTGCGATTCTTATCGGGATTTATGGGTTGACAGTAGGAATTAATAATAAAGAAGGCGTTGTGATTTTTTACGGAGCTATTTATGTTTTTGTAGGGATTTTGGCAATATTTTTTGGAAATTGGCTTTATGGATTTTTAGAAAGTATTGGTGCCGTAAGATTTGTGTCTGATTTCTTTAATTTATTTAAGGTTTCTTAAAAATTTATCTCCTACTGCCCCCGCCGCCAACAAGTTTATAAACTATTATCATATGATAACATTATCAAAGAGTATATATTATAACATGGAAGTACAAAAACAAACAAGATTTAACATAAAGAACATCATAACAAGAAGCCCGAGACTTGACACTGTTCTAATGGTGGAGAAATTTATAGAAAAGAATAACGGAGAATACAAGAAAACGGAACTATTTAACAAACTGCCAAAGAAAGTCATGTGGGGCACATTTAATGTTATTTTGCAATATCTCTGGGACAATAACAAGATAGGAATTGATAAGAATGGTTATGTTGTATACATTTGGAACCCTGAATTAGCCAAGAAATTTATAAATCGAAAGAGGTATTAGTTTCCATGCTAAGGAAACTGGCAGACGGTGTTGTTTTTGCCGACGATAAAACAGAAGATGCTTACAATTCTCTTAAAGATGGTGATTGGTTAAAAAAGGCAATTAAGAAAGCAATAGATAATTTAAAAGAAAATATTTTTTCTGGAGAAAGAATTCCTCAAAAACAAATACCTAAAGAATACAAGATAAAATATGGCATTGATAATTTGTGGTGGTATCCTTTGCCTAACGCTTGGAGACTTATTTATTCGGTTGTAACTCCAAGCAAAGTTGAAATTCTTGCAGTGATACTAGAATATTTTGATCACAAAAATTATGAAAGGAGATTTAATTATTAAGTAGCGATTGCCTGTTAAATAAAATTTCTACCTTCTTCCCCCGCTCCTTTGAAAACTTCTTCCGGGACTTTTTCCAGAGAAACGACTTCCGCCGCCCCTGTAATTTCCGCCTCGCTGTTTTATGTTTCTCCTCGCGCTTCCTCCGCGCGGACCCCGATTTCCGAATGTGGGACCTCTGCTTTCGGAGCCTCCGTATCTTGATTGTCTTGGATTTTTTCCTTGATAACCCCTCGGACTTCTTCCATAATAGCCTGGACGAGCTTTTCCATCTCCTTCGTCTTTGTTGTAATTGTTCGTTGTCGTCCATTCTCCTGATTTTTGCCATTCTCTCCCACGAACTCCGCGGTCTCTTTCAAATCCCTGCGTTGTGATGCCGACGCGATTTATACTATGGGGGATTTCTTCTTTTTCTATTGTAAGAGAACGGTCGCTCAAAACATTTCTGAAATTATCATAATCCCTGTCGGAAACAATGTTGATTGCAATTCCTTCTTTCCCCGCCCTTGCCGTGCGACCGATACGATGAATGTAATCCTTGCTTGTTTTCGGAATGTCATAATTGTAAACATGCGAGATTCCTTTTATGTCCAAACCGCGCGCCGCGATGTCCGTGCAAACCAAGATGTAAACTTTTTTGTCGTTGAATTTTTCCATTATCCTGTTTCTTTTGTCCTGCGTGAGACCGCCGTGAATCGCGAGAACTTCCATTCCAAGATTTTTCAAATTTTTTGCTATGAAATCCGTGTTGTGCCTTGTATTGCAGAAAACCATAACCAACCCGTGCTTTTCTTTTTTTAGAAGATGAACAAGAAAAGAAAATTTCAGATTTTTTGGAGTGTCGTAATAAATTTGTTTTAATTTTGTCGGGTCCACGTAAGATTCAACCGAAACGCTCTGCGGATTTTTCAGATATTTTTTTGCAAGATGGTCTATGTCTGTGGAAATTGTCGCGGAAAACAAAAGCGTTTGCCTTTCTCGCGGGCAACTTTTAATTATTCTGTCAACGTCATTTATGAAACCCATGTCAAGCATTCTGTCTGCTTCGTCCAAAACCAAAACGTTTAAATCTGAGAAATTTATTGTTCTCCTTTCCATGTGATCTAAAATTCTTCCCGGAGTTCCGACGACAATTTCCGCGCCGCGCAGATCGCGGATTTGATTTGTAATGCTTACACCGCCGTAAACAATCGCAACGTTAAGTCTTTTATAATTTGAGAATTTCTTGAAAACGTTTCCAACCTGTTCCGCCAATTCTCGTGTTGGAACTAGAATTAAAACTTGCAAACCTTTCTTGATTTCTGTTCTTTCAATTATTCCACTCCCGAAAGCAAGAGTTTTTCCGCTTCCTGTCGCAGAACCGCCGATAACGTCTTTTCCTTCAAGAATTAAAGGGATTACTTTTTCCTGGATTTCACTAGGTTCGGTAATGCCTGATTTTGAAAGCAATTCCGAGAGCTTTTCGCTTAATCCCAATTCATTGAAATTTTTCATTTTGTCTTATTAATATGCTAAGCACGATGACGTGCGCTTCGCGAACGAGTTCGCGTCGCCAGAAATAGTATGTCTCTCAAGATACGAACTTGGAGATTCGCAGACGAAGACTCTATTTCAAACGTTATTAA
>CAZAOW010000092.1:0-753 GCA_964487075.1 Candidatus Woesearchaeota archaeon
TGAAAAAACAAATACAAATCTTGGCGAGTTGGATTTATACTTGTGGTATGAAGAAACGGGAAAGATTTTGAAGTGATTATTTTTTTCTAAATAATAAATATAATGGGAATATGATTTCAAAAGATGAGGATATTATGTCTAGGAAAATATCTAAGAAAATAAATGGAAACGTGCGAAGAATAATTATATCTCTAAAAGCTAAAAAATATGGTATAACAAACAAGAATAAAATAGTCATAATAATGTAATAAAATGGCGATATCTTAGCTTTCTTTTCATAATTCCACATTAGAAAAATAGTAAGCATTACTATGCTGAACAAAAACCAGAGAAAAGTTGATGATAAGGAATACATTATGAAGAGTATATCAAATATACTACCAACTTCACCTGAAGAAGTAAATTCATGAAGCAGAGTTCTCGATAATATAGATTCTATAACCCCCCATAACTCCCCAAATTAAAGCAAGTATCAAATACCATTCCGGAGTTTTCCCTTTTTCTATATTTTCCATAATCAATTAAATAATTACCTTGCTTTTCCAATTAAATCTTTTCCATTGCCGTTTCCATTAAAAAAACTTCTAACATTCCTGTATGCAATTAATGGAACATATTTTTTAATCTTTGCAGTTTCCATAATTTCCCCAACTTCTTCATAATATCTTGATTCAATAATTCTTCTATCTTGATCTGTTTGCGGATTTAATTCATTAAGCAATCTTTCAACAAATCCTCGTTTAGCTCCTTCCA
>CAZAOW010000092.1:763-2813 GCA_964487075.1 Candidatus Woesearchaeota archaeon
ATCTTGGTGAGTTGGATTTATACTTGTGGTATGAAGAAACGGGGAAAATTTTGAAGTGAGTTTAATTCAATCCAAGAGTCTTTTTATTATTTAAATAACCGTGAACAAGACCTCTGAATTCGGAGGTGGTTCTCGTTATTTCATCGTCGCCGCTTGGATTTTTTCTTGCATTTTCAATAGCTAGATTATAAAAAAATTCTATCTGTTCTCCGCCAATCTCCCCTCCAAATTGAATCTGCATCAACCGAAAAGTTCTTCTATGATTTATTCCAAGTTCTCCTAACGCGGAATCTCCATATTCATACATTTTACTTTTGCAAAGCTTTCCTAAACTGATGTTTCGGCTGTTTGCTTTGTTTAGTTTTGTGTTTTTCTTTTTGAGCAAATTGTTTTTCCATTACGTTTCCAGCTTCAACAACCGCGGCTTTCTTCTCTTTTTCCTCAATTTTCTTTTCTTCGCCGCCTTCTTTGTTTTCGTCGTGCTTGTGAATGACATCTTGGTGTTCACCTTGTTCTTCTCCGTGGGCGTGAACGTGCTTCGTCTTTATTTCTTCCGCTTTTTTCTCAACTTTTTCCTCTCTCGCTTTCTTGAACTTCAATTTTTCAGGCATATCAAATAATTCAGCTCTTACAATCTCTCCTTCTTTCACGACCTTGACTTTTATTTTCGCCGGCGGATTTTTGATTCCTTTGTGCCAAACTTCCTCGTTGATATATTTGTCCAATCTTATTTTCCTTAAATCTCTGTCGCGGACTTTCAGATGCTGCGCCAAAAATTCCTTTATCGCTTTTACTGCTTTGTTCGCTCTTTTGTATCTTGGAACTTTATGCCATTCTCTTCTCAGTGGAATCGTGTATTCTCTTTCAATTTTATCAGTTTTTGTTTCAGCCATTTTATTTTTCCGGTCTTAAGGTTGAGTTTTCATATTGTCTTAACTCTTCTCCGTAATCTTTATCATCTTGGTGATTCCCTTGAATAGGGAACGGAAAATCAGGCAATATTGCCCGCCCTCTTATCGCCATTCTTGTAGCAGTTGCTAAACCTTCTTTGTAATCTTCATACATTCTATTTTCATCTGCATAATTTGTCATTTGATTATCCTAAATGATATTTTTTTTGTTTTCTTGGTTTGATATGAAGTTTGTTTCTTCTCCAATTCCTTCTTTGTTTTGTTGTTGCAGAAGGATGAATTTTCTTTCCCTTGCCGAATCTTTTCAAAACAACCCAGACAGGAGCCCACTTTGTTCTTCTGCCGAGTTTTGCCAGCGTCGCTTTTTTCTGCGGATTTTTAATTCCCATGTAAAAACCTCCTGAAAGGGGAAATAAATTCTTGCGAATTTAGCGTCGGGGTTTTTACGAATCCCGCAACCCCTGATATCATTTTATTTCCTCCAAAAATTACATTTGAAAAATCTTTTTTCATCATCTTAAAATTTTCCCTCCAAATTTTTTCGTGTTGATAATTTTGGTAAATCGTCCGTTCTTCCGACATGATAATCTTTTGGCGCAGTTATTCCTATAATCGCCTTTTTGCCGTCTTTTCCGATATAAACTACCTCTATAAGTTCTCCTTTCGGGGTAGTCATATAAAATTTCTTTCCAGGTATTAAAGTTATATTTAATGTCATTTTATGCTCTCCAAGAACTCAATTCCTTTCTTTGTCAACTGCCTTCCAGAGCGTCTTCTCTTCAGGGCTTTTGGAATTTTCGCGATTTCCGTGAAACCCGCTTTGTCTGCTTGCTGTAAAATTACACGAATTATTTTTCCGCCGGCTTTTGCGAATTTGTCAGGACGCATGCCCCTGTTTTTTTTGCTTCCGTATTTCGTTCTTAATCTGTTGACGCCGAGAGTTTTCCTCACGTAAATTTGTTTTAAAATGCTCGCCGCTCTTTTGTGCCAGAAATCAGGGTCGTCAATCGGCCTTTCCCTGCTTTGTCCGGATTTTACAAATGTAACCCACTCGGGTTTTTTGAATTCCGGAATTTTTTTCAGCGCCTCGGCTAATTTCAAATTAAATTCTTGCGCGTCTATTTCGTAAACCATTGTGT
>CAZAOW010000093.1:0-2753 GCA_964487075.1 Candidatus Woesearchaeota archaeon
ATCCAATTTAAGCAAGACAATCCCTTGTTCATTTTCAGGAACTTCCAGCAAAACCCCCTCGTAAATTATTTTTGAAAGATGAACTTCAACATAATCTCCAACTTCGGCCTTTCTGTCCGCCATTGTTCACACAAGGCAAAAGACTATAAAAATATAATTATATGTTAAAGACGATAAAAATTTATAAACGAAAAATTGTGAGTAAAACCATGAATTTGGGAAAAATTATTGGGATTTCCGCGGGGGTGATTGTTCTTAGTTTAGTCGGACTTTACGCAATTGACAAATTTTCGGAATATTCCAGAATAAAAGAAAGGAAAGAAATAGTGGAAGAAGTTTTGAAAAGCCATAAAGAACAAAGAACCATTCGGATAATGCCGAACGAAACTTATTGGAATTATGCCCAAACAATAAGAAAAAATTTATGCCTTAAAGGAGTTAAAAATGCGGAATTGGTAGAATACCTCCAAGAAATTAACGACGGCAAAAATCTGATGGCGGGGCGGGATTTTAATTACCCGATTTATGACTCTCAAACCTGCAAAAAATTAAGCGATTTCGGTCCAAAAGAGAATAAATAATTTAATAAATCTCGTTCTCATTTTCTATTTATGCCAAAAATCGGACTTGAAATTCACGGCTATCTGAACACGAACGAAAAATTATTCTGCCGCTGCAAATCCGAGCACGGAGCAAAATTTTCAAAGCCGAACACAAACATTTGTCCGGTTTGCACCGGACAGCCGGGCGCAAAGCCCATGGTTCCAAACAAAACCGCGATAAATCAGGTAATTCAAATTTCCTTGATTTTGGGATGCAAAATAAATCCGCAATTTTCTTGGAGAAGAAAACATTATGATTGGCCGGATTTGCCCAAGGGATTTCAATCAACGATTTCAGGAACTTACGCGGTTCCGATTTCCGAAAAGGGAAAATTTCTCGGGATAGGAATTACTGAAACGCATCTTGAAGAAGATCCTGCCGCCTGGAACCCCGTTACGGGAGAAGTTGATTACAACCGCTCGGGTTCGCCGTTGATAGAAATTGTAACCGAGCCGGATTTCAAAAGTTCTGAGGAAGTTGTTTCTTGGCTGAGACAATTAATAACAACGCTTGATTACATAAAAGCGATTGATAAAAATTCTGGGATAAAAATCGACGTAAATGTTTCCTTGCCGGAATTCAAGACGGAAAGAGCCGAAATAAAAAACATTCACAGTTTCGCCAGCGTAAAGTCCGCGATAGAATATGAAATTGAAAGGCAAAAAAAAGAAAGGCCGAAGACAAAAGAAACGAGGACTTACGACGACAGCAAGGGCATTACAATAAAAATGCGCGACAAAGAGCAGGCGGAAGATTACAGATTTATTTCGGAGCCGGATTTGCCCGCGATTAAAATAGACGGGAAAAGAATTGAACAAATAAAATCAACGATTCCCGAAACGCCGCACGAAAAATTGCAGAAACTCGTGAAGAAGCACAAAATAGAAAAAAAATATGCGGAAGTCCTTACAAAAAAACTTGAAATTGTTGAATTCTTCGAGAAAATAGTCGGAAAAGTAAATCCAGTTTTGGCGACGCATTGGGTTGTGGGGGAATTATTGAGGGTTTTGAATTATGCGAAAAAAGAATTGGAGGAAGTTGAGATAAATCCGGAACATTTTGTCGAGCTCCTGCAGATGATTGAGAAAAATATTATAACATCATTGAAAGCCAAGGAAATCCTGAACAAATTTGTTCCAAAATCATTCTCTCCAAAAAAAGAGATTTCAAAGCACACGACGATTGATTCAGAAAAAGAAATTGACAAAATTATTTCTTCGGTTATAAAAACGAACGCAAAAGCCATCGAGGATTACAAGTCGGGAAAGCCCGAAGCGTTGAATTTCCTTCTTGGACAAGTCATGAAGCTGTCTCAAAAAAGAATTGATTCAAATGCCGCAAAAGAAATTTTGAAGGAAAAATTAAGCTAATCACAAAAAATTGTGCAGCAATTCAAAAATTATCCCTGCAATCGCCAAAATAGACAAAATCAAAAATACAAGCCAGTTTGAAGGAACTGAAAACTCCGGCTTCCTGTTTCCTTTTTTCTTGGCTTTCATGTGAATGAGCATTATCAATATTATGGTAAGCCCGCCAGAAACAACTCCTCCGATTCCGATTATATTCGCAAAATCCGCCAAATTAAAAAATGAAACAATCAAATACAAGAACAATGGAATCAAAGAAACAAAAGTGAAAACGTGCGGATTTTTCTTCAAGTCATAAACAAAGATGTCAAGAAGTGAAAAACTTAAAACAAAATAAGCCGCCATCATCGTAAAAATTCCCAGAACCGGGATAAAACCGTCGGACGTCAAAGTTGCAACCTGGTTTACGTTTTTCCCGAAGGCGCCGAGAAATGTCAAGCTGAAAATAAAATACAATGCAATCGGAAGAAGCGAGCCGAGGATTATCGCTTTCTTGAATTTTTTTTCCTTTTTCATTATTTCAAGCCTCATTTCTGGAACCGCTGAGAATCCAAGCAAGGCAAAAAGAACAACCCCTATTGGAAGGAAAAAATTATTGTAATCCGTGTAAGTGAGGTTCGCAGGATTTATGTCTCCTAAAAAATAAAAGAACATGAAAAGAATTATCGCCGTGATAAGCAAAATTCCTCTGGATTCTATTTTCTTCAACCCTTCCAAACCGTCCCTCAAAAATAAAGTCATAACAAACCAAAATCCGACGGCAAAATAAACGCTTGAATCAAG
>CAZAOW010000094.1:0-2735 GCA_964487075.1 Candidatus Woesearchaeota archaeon
TCCGAGAAAAGGCGGGTGGGATTGTCATGGACTCCCTGTTGAGGTGCAGGTTGAAAAAAAACTCGGATTGAATTCAAAAAAAGAAGTTGAAGTTTTTGGAACTGAAAAATTCATTAAAGAATGCAGAGACAGCGTTTTCTCAAACATTTCCGACTGGGCGAAATCCACAGAACAACTTGGTTACTGGGTTGATTTGGAAAATCCTTATGTAACTCTTGATAACGAATACATTGAAAGCGTTTGGTGGAGCTTGAAGGAATTGTACAAAAAAGAAATGCTGTATGAAGATTACAAAGTCGTCCCTTTCTGCCCGAGATGCGGCACGCCGCTGTCAAGTCATGAAGTTGCCCTTGGATACAAAGACGTGAAAGAAGATTCTGTTTACGTTTCATTCAAAGCTAAAAACAAGAACGACGAATATTTTTTGGTTTGGACGACAACTCCATGGACTTTGCCGGGAAACGTTGCTCTTGCCGTCGGGGAAAAAATTAATTACGTGAAAGTAAAATTACAGGACGGAAGAAAATTTATTTTAAGTAAGGAAAGACTTTCTGTTCTTAAAGACGAATACAAAATTGTTGAAGAAATTAAAGGAAAGAATTTGATTGGAATTGAATACGAGCCGTTTTACGATATAAAAGAATTGCAAAATAAAAACTCGCATAAGATTGTTCTTGGGAATTTTGTTAAAACAGAAGAGGGAACAGGCGTTGTCCACACTGCAGTTATGTACGGAGAAGATGATTATAATCTCGGGAAAAAATTGAATCTTCCTAGAGTTCATACAGTCGGGCAGGACGGGAAATTTCTGGAAATCACAGGAAGGTTCAAAGGAATTTTTGTCAAAACCGCCGAAGAGCAAATAAGACAGGATTTGAAAGACAGAAAACTTCTTTACAAGATTGAAAAAATAGAACATTCGTATCCTTTTTGCTGGCGCTGTTCCACGCCGTTGTTATATTATGCAATAAACTCTTGGTTTATCAAAGTTTCAAAAATCAGAGATAAACTCGTAAAGGAAAACAACAAAATAAATTGGGTTCCTGAAACAATCAAAAACGGCAGGTTTGGAAACTGGCTTGAAGGAGCAAAAGATTGGGCGCTTTCGCGTTTCAAATTCTGGGGAACGCCGTTGCCGATATGGAAATGCTCCTGCGGCAACGAGGAAGTAATAGGAAGCGTTGATGAACTGAAAAAAAAAACCGCCAAGAAAATCGGAAATATTGAAATGCACAAACCGGGAATTGACAAGGTGAAATTAAAATGTTCAAAATGCAAGGGCGAAATGTCCAGAGTTTCCGATGTAATTGATTGCTGGTATGATTCTGGAAGTGCCTCGTTCGCTCAATTTCATTATCCTTTTGAGAACAAGAAATTGTTTGAAAAACATTTTCCTTACGACTACATCGCGGAAGCCATTGACCAAACGCGCGGATGGTTTTATACTCTTCACGTTCTCGGCGTTTTGCTTTTCGGAGAAAACGCATACAAAAATGTGATTTGTGCAGGACATGTTGTTGATGAAAAAGGGGAGAAAATGTCAAAGTCCAAGGGCAACGTGATAAAACCAGGAGAGATGATTGAATCTTCCGGCGTTGACGCAATAAGGTTGCAATTTTGCACAACTGCTCCGGGAGAACAGAAAAGATTTTCATTCAATTTAATGAGGGAATCTGTAATTCCGTTTTTAACAATTTTATATAATTGCAATAATTACCATAATCAATTACAATCCAAGAAATGCAAATTGCAAATTGAAGACAAATGGATTTTGTCAAAATTAAATTCTTTAATCCAAGGAACGACAGAGGATTTGGAAAAATTTTCAATAGATTCCGCTTTCAAAAGAATCCATGATTTTGTCGTGAATGATTTTTCACGAGGATACATAAAAATCACAAGAGAACGCGACGACAACAAAGAAATTGTCGGGGAAATTTTGGAAAAAATTTCCTTGTTGCTTGCGCCGTTCGCGCCTTACATAACGGAATATGTTTACGGAAATTTTTCAAAAAATTCCGTGCATCTTTCAGATTGGCCCGAAATCCAAAGAAAGAAAATTGACAAACTACTTGAAAAACAATTTGAATTTGTTTTAAAGATAATTGAACTTGGATTGAAAGAAAGGGACAAAGTGCAAATAGGTTTGAGATGGCCGTTGAAAAAATGCATCATTAAGAATAGAATAAAACTGACTGGAATGAGTAAATTTGAAGAGATAATAAAATCTCAATTAAATGTTAAGGATATTGATTTTGGTACTCACCTAGAAGATATTGATATCTTAGTTGAACTTGACACTAAAATCACTCCGGAACTTGAATCCGAAGGATATGCAAGAGAAATTTCAAGACAGATTCAGGACTTCAGAAAGAGTCTCGGGCTGCAAAAGAAAGACGAAGTTAAACTTGCAATAATAACCGATGAAAATTTCAGAAAAATTTTGGAGTCGCGAAGAGATTTTATTGCAGAGAGAACGAACTCAAAAAAGTTGCGGATAATTCTTGAAAATGTTACAACTCCTAAGGAAAGATTTAAAAATATAATTGATTTCAAAGTCAAAGATAAAAGAGGAAAACTGGCGATTATAGCTTAAATATCACTCGTCGGTAGTGCTTTTGATTTACTCTTTTATCATGATAAACTTTAAAAGTGAAAGCGAACACAATATAAAATGATAGTAAAAGAAGAATTTTTGAGCAGACTGAGAAAAATATTTGATTTGAATCTTTACG
>CAZAOW010000095.1:0-2735 GCA_964487075.1 Candidatus Woesearchaeota archaeon
TTTTCAGGATTCTTATTTTTTTTATTTCCATTCCCTTGTCTATCTTGTCGACAACTTCCTGCGGTTCGTTGCTGTTGATTAGAATTATCAAATTGAAAGAGTCATTATACCATAAAATTGCGGAAGTCTCTTTTATTTTCAGCAATTCTTCATTTATCTCTTTTGAGTTTGTCCCTATATTTGTTGATATCTCCAAGGCGTAAATGCTTTTTTCCAATGCTTCCACATTTATGTTTGTTATCGGACTAAGAAGAACGCCTTTCTTTTTCAAAGATTCAATTTTTTGGACAATCGCGGATTTTGAAATTCCAACTTTTTTTGCAAGCTGCGTTATCGGGGTTCTGGCGTTTTGAATAAGCAGTTGAATTAATTTTTTATCCTTGACTGAAAGTTTCACTGTGTCCTTCTTCGCAATTGTTTCTTTTATTGAAAATCTCATTATGTGAACAAATATGATAATAAGTATATAAATATTATGTTTTGTTAAGTAATTTTGGAAGAAGTCTTAAATATATAGAAAGTGATACTATTGTACAGTAAATAAAACTGGAGAAAAATAAAATGAAACAAGAAAAAACAAAAACGAATGAATTATTATCTTACCTTGGTCTTGAAGGACTTGGAAGAAAGGCACTTTCAACCGTAGCCGTATCTGCACTGGTTGGACTTGGGGCATTACAATATGGGTACAATTCATTAAAAGATATTCCAATACCTCCGGCATATACACAATGCCTAAATCTTGAAAGGGAAGCCACAAGAATAGTTTATGAGCCACATACCATAGGACAATCTATTGCTAGAGAATTGGCTGGAGCAAATCTCCCTAATGGAGCGTGCGGTCAAAATAGTAATAGAGACATAATTCAGTTTCGCGATTATGACGGAGGAGAAGACCTTGAAACTAAAAAGGAAGTATATCAACTAACTCAAAAAATTTTTGAAATAAAAAATGACGCAAATTATAAAAAAGATTTAGATGAAATTGATAATAAAATTGATGGTCCTGCTTTATGGATGCTCGGAAGTTTGATACCTTTGGCTATTGCATTTCAAACTCTTCTTGTAGGAGGTCTTGCTTCAATTCGTAAAAAATTAGAAAAATGACAAAAGAAAAAGTCACTGGAAAAACAGGAATTGCTGTAGCTAATGGGGTAGGATTAATGGTAGGATTAATATTTGGAGGTACTCTCCTTTATACAAATAAAAAATTTGATGAGGCAAAAACAAGACATTCCGATCCGAACTTTCCACAATTAAGCATAGAAAAAAGTCTGGAAGATGTCCAAAAAACAGATGGAAGAGTTGAAAAAATCTTAACACCAAAAGGACATAAATATGTTTTAAGAAGTTGTGATAGCAAATTTAATCCTAAACCGAAAGATGTTGATGGACCTTACAATCTTAGAGACATAGAAATAATTTGTTTATATGACTTAGAAGGGGAAAAATCTTACATGGGAGCTATGGAACGCGCAGAAGAAATATACAAAGAAGAGATTAACGGGAAGAATTAATTATTGATTTTTTAAATTTCCCTTTTTCTTTTCCACAAACAAAATCTATTTAAACTTATAATTTTTATAACAGTTATAAATTTTATAAAAGATTAGAATGGAACACACAACAATCGCCATAAAAAAGGATTTGAAGGAAAAAATAATGGAGTTTGCAACCAAGAAGGAATCTTATTCTGATGTCATTGAAAGGCTTCTTGAAAGCGCCAGGGAAAGACAGCTTCACGATTTGTTGTTTAGCGGAAATGCCATTCCGATTGAAGAAGCCATAAGAAGATTAAACAAAAAATGGCCAAAGTCGAAATAACTGATTCTTTGCTTACCGAGATGGAGAAGAAGTTCAAAGGAGAAGCCCATAATATTGTTGATTTGATGAAGTCTTTGGAAGAAAATCCAAAAAAAGGCAAACCGGTAGGACAAGTCGGAGGAATTGTAATCAAAGAATTAAAATACAGAAATTTCAGATTCTATTTCATTGCGGACGGATTTAAAATAAGATTTCTGCAAATTTCAGAACTAAGGGATTTGCTAATTAAATTTGTGAGAATGTCCGACAAAAAAACGCAGCAAAAAACGATAGATGAAATAAAAGAAGTTTTAAGGAAATTTGGAAATGAAGGATTTAGTTAGATTATTGCGGATTTTTCACGCAAATCTTTAAAAATCAAATCAAAGATTTTCAACAATAAATTTCTCACGCAAATCTTTTTAAACCAATTTTCATTCTTTGAATAATGAAAAAAGTTGTGAATTTTTTGAAGAGCAACGAAAGCAATTTTTATTTCGCATTCAGGGTTATTGTCGGCTTAATGTTCATGCAGCACGGGGCGCAGAAACTTTTCGGCGCTTTTGGAGGAAACGCCGTTGAAACCTACTTTTCATTATTCGGGCTCGCCGGATTTATTGAATTTTTCGGGGGCTTGATGATTGCCTTCGGGCTTTTAACAAGAGTTGCGGCGCTGTTCGGAATTGCGGACATGATTGGAGCGTATTCCATCGCGCATTTCCCGCAGGGATGGATTCCAATAACCAACAAGGGAGAACTCGCAGTCTTATATTTTGCGGCATTTTTGATTATAGCGGTTCACGGGGCAAAAAAATTCGGATTGGACAACTTTTTCAAGAAAAACTAAAAGTTTTTCATGTTTCCAGATAAACATAGGAAAAAGAAGAATTGAAGTTATCACAAAATATAAAAAGGAAATTTTTCAAATATAA
>CAZAOW010000096.1:0-2724 GCA_964487075.1 Candidatus Woesearchaeota archaeon
GTTTTATTCTCTCAAAAGTTTCTTCCATGCTTGTCGCTTTCAACGCTCCCTTGCCGCCGCAAAGTCCTGAAGCTTTCACATAAACAACTTTGGTTGGATTTTTTCTAAACAAATCTTCTGCATAATCTTTCGCTTTTCTTTCCGAATCAAAAACCATAAAATCCGGAGAAGGGATTTCGTGTCTTTTCATAAAATCTCTAGACCATGCTTTATTTGCCTCAAGCTGCGCCGCTCTTCTGCTTGAACCGAAAACTGCGAAACCGCATCTTTGAAGCAAATCAACCGCTCCGGAAGCAAGCGCGTCGTCCTGCGCGACGTCAATCAAATCCGGTTTGTATTTTTCCGCCAAAATCCGCATTGACCTTGGATTCCGCAGATTGCAAGTTCCGTCAATAATAACTTCTTTTTCCCTATTGTAGGAAATAAAATCGTCTCCCGGCGCGACAATTATTTTTTCAACCTGCGGGCTTTTTTCGTAAGCTCTTGAAATCGCGTGCTCTCTTGCTCCGGCGCCAAAAATCAAAACAGATAATCCTCGCATGGGAAAATTAGAAAAAAACAATATATAAGAATTACTGCGATAAAATTTAAATTCAGGCATTTTCTAAAATTTCCATGTACAAAAAATTCCTCGTGGTGGCAAGCAAGAAAGACAAGGCGGGAACAAACATCACCACGCAACTTTCGCAATTTAAAAAAAATCCCCTTGTTTCAATTTTGCAAAACAATGAGAAAGGTTTTGATTTTTATCTCGTTGAAGATGAAATAGTCTTCACGGAAAATTTGGATTTGAATAAAATAAACAAATACGATTTCATAATTTTCGCGTCAAAGCACAGCTCTGAAAAAAACATGAAGGCAATAACTGTTCACACGCCGGGAAATTTTAAGGATGCTCGGTTTGGTGGAGAAAAAGGAAAAATTTCCAAGACTTCTGCGCTTTTTGTGAAACAGTTGTTTGAAAAAATAAAAACCGACGTTGAAAAACATGATTTGCGCGGTTACGATGTAACAATGGAAGCAACGCACCACGGTCCCTTGATTGAAAAGCCGTGTTTGTTTTTGGAAATAGGAAGCACTGAACATGAATATACAGATAGACGCGCAGGATTCATAGTTGCAAAAGCGCTGCTTGACACAATGGAAAAATTCAAGCCAAATCCCTACAACGAAATCGCAATCGCCGTCGGCGGACCGCATTACTGCCAGAATTTTAACAAAATTCAGAGCGATTCAAATGTTGCGATATCCCATGTAATCCCGAATTACGCTCTTCCTTTAACAGAAGAAATATTAAAAGAGGCGATTGAAAAAACAGAGGAAGAAATTGATTTTTTTCTTGTTGACTGGAAAGGCCTTGGAACTGCGGAAGAAAGACAGAAAACAATTGACGTTCTTGAAAAAAATTATATTCAGTGGAAAAAAACCGGCGACATAAAAAGATGATTACTTTTTTCTCAATTTCTCAAATCCTTCCATAGCAACCATCAACCCTAAAAAGAACATTGCCGAGGAAACCGCGACAAGGATATAGTTTCCGCTTGACAAATATCCTCCGCTTCTGAAAACCAAATAAACCAAAGCGGACATCGTTGTAACGAGGACGAAAATTGCGGGAATCACGATGAATTTTACTTTTACTCCTTTTGAAACAAAATATGCTGCTACCGTAATCATTGTTATCGCCGCGGTGATTTGATTTGAAGTCCCGAAAAGTCTCCAAATAACTTCGTATGAATTTGTAACCGCCAAAATCCAAGCAGGTATCAAAACGAGCAAAATTGAAAAGATTTTATTTTTTCTCAATTTTGGAATCAATGCTTCGGAGATTATGAATCTTCCAAGTCTTGTTGAAGTGTCAACAGATGTAAGAATTATTTGATTGACAACAAGAGAGCCGAGAATGCTCGCAACGCCGAGAGTTATAAACGGAATTCCGACGCTGGAAACGATGTTCCCGAATCCGAGGGAGAAAAGCGCAATCCATCCTTTTTCCAATTGCATTTGAAATCCGTTAGGAATCCCGCTTCCCCAAGACAACCCTGCAATTGCTACAATTGTTACAATTATCGCGACTGTGGCTTCGCCAAGCATTCCTCCGTAACCCACAATTCTTCCGTGAGATTCTTTTGAGAGTTGTTTGCTTGTCGTTCCACTTGCCACAAGTCCGTGAAAACCCGAAATCGCCCCGCACGCAACGGTAACGAAAAGTATCGGCCACAACGGAAAAACAGAATTTGAAATGTAAGCGGGAGCGTTGATTTTTGGGTGCACAATTATAATGCTGAAAATTCCCAAAGCCAAAATCAAAAAAGTCTGCACAGTGCTCAGATAATCTCTGGGTCTTAACAAAAGCCAGACAGGAACAATTGAAGCAATTCCTGCATAAATCATAATTACAGTAATTAAAATGTTTCTGAATAAAATAGGGCTTAAAAAAGAAAAATCAATAGGATATCTTATTCCCGCCCAAACCGAGATGAAAACAAAAATCATCGCCGCGATTGTGGAAATTCTGTAATCCCATTTTAATTTTTCAACTCCGTAGCCGAAAATCAAAGCGACGAACGTGATGGTTAAAAGCGAAATTATCAATCCCGGCTGATAAACAATGCTCTCCGCAGTTGAAACGCTGAAAACCGTTATTATCAAAATCAAAGTTATAAAAATCATCACTGCAAAAAGAGTGCCTGATTTTGAACTCAGAGATTTCTTGGCGATTTT
>CAZAOW010000097.1:0-2710 GCA_964487075.1 Candidatus Woesearchaeota archaeon
GGCTATGAATAATTATTATGGCTCTACAGAAATAACTAATTTTTGCGATGGAGTTGTTAAAAACAATTCTCAGACCCTAGTTAATTATTCTGCTCTAAAAGAATCAACAAAAATATATCTTGAAGGATTAGATAAGTCTGTTAATGAATATTCAAAATTACCTGAAGAGATTAAGAAATCAAATAATAAAAGAATTATTTTTGAATCTTTAGGCTTTTTGTTTATATTTATTGGAATTTTGATTTTAGAATTTTATTGGATTCATGATAACTTGAATAATAAAGACTAACTTTTCCCCCTCATTTCCCCTTACGTATTTTTTTGAGACTCAAAAAAATCCAAAACTCTTTTGTCGGGCGATAAAACAAAAACATGGTCGTCCTTGAATCTCAAACCGCGATATAATTTTTGCAGCAATTCCCTTCTCGCTTTGTCCTTGTAAAATCCCCAATATTCATTGGGTCTTGTTTGTTTCAAAATCTTCCAGAAAGCTTCTTCGGGGTTTGGATTCGGATATTTTGTGAAGACAATGCTGTTGCATTGTTCGCCGGGAAAATCAACACCTCTTGCACACCGCGTAGTAAAAAGAATTTCCTTTTCGCCGCGCTTGAATTTTTCAATTTCTTTTCCTTCTTTGTCTTCTTCTTGAACTTCCCTCAAAAAATCCCGGGAAATTAAATTCTTCAATCCAAATTCCCTGATTTCAATGTCGTTTGGAAGGTCGTTGAATGCATTCACATGAATCAGCGTCGGTTTCCTTGCAATTCCGACGAGTTTGTCCAACAATCTTAGGTATTTTCCCTTAGTGAATCTTCCGCTTGAAAAATTCTCGTATTTGCAGTCAAATTCCTCGCCGGTTTTTATTATTTCCATTTTTCCCGGCTGTTCTGTTTCCGCTTGAATGATTTCGAATTTCTCAAGTCCGAAAACTGTTTTTAAAACGCTCTCGGAATGAAGGGTTCCCGACATGAAAATCAAAACCTTGTTCTTGTCCGACATTTCCTTTATTTTTTTCGCAAGATTCGTCGTTACAAGTTCAATGAGAAAATTATTTTCTTTTTTGCTGAAAATCGCGTAAGTTTCGTCAAAAAAATCCTCAAAAATCTTCGCGGTTTCTTCAAATTCAAAAAGATAACTTTCCTCGTCAATGTTGTCAAGAATTTCCTGCGATTCAAGAAAAATTCTGAACATCTCGTAAACAGGCGTTTCTTTGAGAGGAAGAATTTTCTTCAAATTTATCGCATCAATTATTTTGGGATGAACTCTTAAATCTTTTATCAACCCGTGAATTTCATCAATCGTCTTTCCGACGCTTTCGTTTACCGCGGGAATTTGCATCATTGAATTTTGCAATCTGTCAAGATTTATTGTTCTCTGATTTGAAAAACTGTCAAGAAATTCGTCGCATTCGTCAACAATTTCCGCCTCTGTCATGGGTTTTCTGTTCATCGCGGATTCCAGCTTGTATTTTTGCGCGTTGAAAACTATTACATCAGAATCAATGTATGAATCAAATTGTTCATAAAATCCGCAGCCGGGTTTCCTTTTGTAAATTGAAAAATTAATTCCATTAAGCCCTTCGTATGTTTTTTTCTGCGAATGTTCTATGTTTTTCATTTCATAAATATCATTCAGTACAGGAGACCAATACGGACAAACGCTTGCCAAAGGCAATCTTTTCACGTCGCTGGTTTTCTGGATGTTTTTCAAATCCACGTTTTTGTTTTTCCGCAAATATTCGCGCATCTTCCAGAAATTCTTGTCCTTTATTTCTATCTTGCACGGGATGTCCGGATTGTCGGCGGAAAAATCTTTTTTTCTTTTTTCCTCCGCGTCAGTTTTATCAACACTGAAAATGTCGTTCAACCTTGAATTTACTTCTTTCTTGAATTTTGGAATTGTTGTTTCGTTGTCCTGCAAAAAAAGGCATTTGTGATTATTTCTCCCCGTGATTATTTCTATTTTTAATTGTTCTCCATTTTCTTTCAAAAGATATTTGTCTCCCTTGCTTTGGATGCTTGCAGACGAAGCAGACCGAACTTGTGAGAGCCCGTAGTCTTTTTTATACTGATTTTGAAGATTTTTTCCCGGGACAATTACGGAAGATTTCCCGAGATTCTTGGCGATGTTCAATGCAATCGCGCTTTTTCCGGTTCCGCACATTCCGTGAATGAAAATTATTTTTTCACCTTTTTTTACAGATTCAAGAACTTCTTTTACAATGTCTTCCTGCGTTTTTCCGTTTGAAAATTTTAAAGGATTCAGAAAACCATCTTTTTGATATAAACTCCACATTTTTTCTCTTGTTGATTACTTTGGGTTCCAAAAGCAATTTAAAAACTTTTATAAAAAGATTTAGTGAATCTAATATAGTTATGCGATTGCCTCTTTCCCGAAAGGAAACGAGCGAACGCAGTGAGCCTCAGTAGCTCAGTCGGTTAGAGCACCGCTTTCGTAGGCAAGATGCAATTCAGCATAAATGCAGAATAAAGCGGGGGTCGCAGGTTCAATTCCTGCCTGAGGCTTTTGCTTCACAAAAGCCGCGAAGTTTTTCAAAAACTTCTAGAGGATTAATTCTTCAGCCAGAGATATCCAAAAATAAATCCTAATATCAAAAACGAAATCCAGATGTTTGAATTTATCGGAGTAAAAAATATCGCGCCGAAGGAAATAATTCCTAAAATTCCAAAGAAATTTTTTTTGTGCATTT
>CAZAOW010000098.1:0-2702 GCA_964487075.1 Candidatus Woesearchaeota archaeon
CAAATCAAGCAAATATTCCTTCAAAACAGGGTGGATTTCAGAATTAAAGTAATTTGATATTTCCTTCGGAGAAATCCATTTTATTTCCTCAAAATCCTCTGAAATCTCTTCGTCTCCGCTGATTAATTCACACAGATAATATACTGAAAAAAGTTTTTCGCCGTCTCTTGAATGCGTTTCGGCGAATATGGAACCGAGACTTTCCACGCGAAGACCGAGTTTCTCCTTTATTTTGTCTTTCAACTTGATTTCCAAATCGTCTTCATAATCTATTTTTCCGCCGGGAAAACACCACTGCAATCCCGAAACACGGGATTGCCTCTTTCTTTTTACGATGAGAATCTTTTTATTTTCGGTGTCAAACACAATTGCAAGAGCAAGATTTATCGGTTCCTCTTTTCTTAAAATCTGACTTGTGCTAGTCATGACTTTACGGATTGAAAAGATTATTTAAAGGTTGTGAAAACCCGGTTACCATTTGAAGAAAGGAACACCGGGAATTTTTTACTTCTCCCGAATGCTAAAAATCATTTTGTTTTCCCTTGCCCTTTTTTCTATTTCTCCGAGGATTTCGCGCAATTTCGCGTCGGCTTTTTTCATTTCCTGCGCCTCTGTTTTTATTGAATACTTTCCCGAGCCGATATAAAATATTTCTGCGTTGAAACCCGAGCCAAGAGTTTTTTTTATCATATGAACTCCGTCCGGGGATTCAGATTTCAAAATTATTTCTTTTTTTATAACGGCTTTTTTTTGCTTTTCCGATTTTAGAATATCAATTATTTTTCCGGCATTTTTTCCGACGAGCTTTTCAAGTTTTTTGGAATCCAATTTGGCTTCCGCAAAAAATTCCGATAAATCCGACTCTTCCTTGATTTTTGCAACAATATCGCCGTACTTTTCACCGACGGCCTTTTTTAAAATGCTGAGGTAAGCCATTTCCTGATGATATTTATCCATGACTTCTTTTGTTTCTTTTTGGGAGACCCTGCGAAGCGAAAGTTCAACATTTCCCGTTCCGGAAACCCTGAGGATTTTGCACACGATTTTCTTTTTCGGGACAACATAATCCCTTATGTTCCTGATTCTCCCTGGAGCGATCTCCGAGGTTACAATACTACCTTCTATCTCCTTGTTTTCAAAGAGAACTTTTACAAATACTATTGTTCCGTCAATTCTTTCAACAGTGCAGAGAACCAAATCTCCTTGTTCCGGCGTCATTTTGAAATTTTTATTTGTTGCGATGAGAAAAATAATTTAAAGTTTTATCTGATTTTAAAATGCATTTTTAGTTTTCTTAAATGGGCAAAAATTCTGTCTTTGTCCCTCATCGCCCTTTTATCCTGATGATTTTTTTCCATATGTTTTAAAATTCCTGACAACTTCTCGGCGACATTTTTCACGTCGGGATTTTCATATTTGTTTTTTTCTTTCAGAATCTTGGAAATTTTTTTCCCGTGCTCTTTGGGATGAATTCCCTGCTTTCTCAATAACTCTCCTATTTTTTCCGACGTTGAACCTTTATCTGCAAAATCCACGACGATTTTCTCAAATTCCGCTTCGGAAAGTTTTTTTGAAGGGGTTTTTTCCTTCTCTTTCTTTTCCTTTGCGATTTTTTTAACAACCATTTTTTTTGAAACAAGTTTTGATTTTTAAACCTATTGTCCGGTTTAAATTGAGAATTTTCCAAGAAATTCTGATAAACAAATTAATCCTAATCCGAAATCCTTTTAAGAATTTCCTTAATCAAATTAAATAAATCATATACGACAAATTTGACGAATTGCATGCTTCTAAAATTATTTAAATACAAATTGCTTGGAGAGAAAATGGGGAAAAGCATAGGTGTGTTAAGTTTGAAAGGCGGCGTGGGAAAAACGTCTTCTGTGATTGCGCTAGGGGATGCAATTTCCGGTTTTGGAAAAAAAGTCCTGCTTATTGACGGGAACTTGACGATGCCGAATATAGGGTTGCATTTGAACTCTTTTTATTCGCCAATCACGTTGCACCATATTCTTGCAAGGAAGAACAATCCGAGAGACGCGATTTATAAAACGGGCAATTTTGATTTTATTCCGTCGTCAATATTCAGCAATTTGCAGACAAACCCCTTGGATTTGAAGGACAAAATAAAAACTTTGAAAAGACGATATGATGCGGTTCTTATTGATTCTTCGCCTGCTTTAAACGAGGAGACTCTCGGAGTAATGCTTGCTTCGGATGAAATAATAGTCTTGACGACGCCGGATGTTCCTTCTCTCGGTTCTACAGTCAAAGCCGTTAAGGTTGCAAAAAAAAGAGGGTTGCCGATTATAGGAATTGTAATTACGAAAACAAACGGAAGGGATTTTGATTTGTCCTTGAAAGAAGTTGAAGAAACCGCCGGGCTTCCCGTTTTGGCAGTCATTCCTTACGATATCAATGTCCCAAAATCAACGTCGGAATTCACACCGGTAACGAGTTATAAGCCGAATTCAAAGGCGAGCAAGGAATACAGAAAACTTGCTGGTGCGCTGATTGGAGAGAGAGTGAAAACTTTCAACTTAAGAAATTTTTTGAAGATCCCTCCGAGGAAAGATGAAATCAACCGGGAGTTGTATTACAGCAGGGTTTTTGGGTAAAAAATTTACTATTCTACTTTCGGTCGAAACCAATATATCTTAATTTATTAGCCTGCGCTTTCAATAAGTTTGTTTCTTCTACCG
>CAZAOW010000099.1:0-2607 GCA_964487075.1 Candidatus Woesearchaeota archaeon
TCTTGTTTCATGCGCTGTCTCGTAATCTAATTTTGTTCCGCCGTAAGTTACTGTTTTTTGTTCTTCATTTTCTTTTGAAACAGGAATGTTTGCAAGCTGTTCTTCCAATTCAACATTTCCTGCATTTGTGATTTGCTCAAGAATAGGGGAAATCTTTCTTGAAGTCCGGGAAAAATTCATGAAATCGGAATTGGTTTCAATTTCCGCCGCTTCGTCTTCAATTCCAGAGTCTATTTTTCTTGTTTCTTTTATCTCTTTTATTTCTCTTTTCGGTTTTTCATCTTTTTTTCCGGCTTTCTTTTTCCCGAGTTTTTTTTCCTTCGTTTCTTTTTTCTTGGATTTTGACATGTTTTATAGACGATATAAATCTATATAAATTTATTTTCAGAAGAACTCATAAGGGAAAGATATTTCGCAAGATTTGGATTAAGTATAACTCGCCATTCCGTGATTTTTCTTGTAAATGTCAAAGCTGTCAAAGTTTATGTCCTTTGCTTCCTCAATTGTAACTTTTCTAAGAACATTTTTTTCAATCCAGCTGTCGGGAATTATGAATTTTATTTCTTTTTTCTCTTTTTTTTCTTCCGGTTTCTTTTTGCCGAATCCGAAAATGCTTTTGAGTTTCCCGCCGAAGCCCTTTCCCGAGATTTTTTCCATTTCCTCTTCGGAAGCGTCATAAAATCCCGTCAATGCAAGGAAAGGATTTGTCTCGCCGTATTTTTTCTCTTTTTTTTCTTCCTTGCTTTTTTCTTCAAGAAAAAAATTTATTTCTTCCTGCAGCAAATTCAAGCTTTCCGTCGTGGCGCCTTCAATTAATTTCAAGACGTCGTTTATGTCCTCTCTGTCAATTTCCTGCCTGAACATTTCCAATTCATCCTGATTTAACGCATAAGCGCTGAAAGTTATGTCTGCCTTTCCTCCGAAAACGTAATGCGACTGCTGCCCGCCTGCTCTTTGAGGAATTCCTCTGAAACGAAAATCAACAAGAACGCATGAATAATACTCGCGGTTGAATTTCATCTTCAAAAAATCAATCGGGAGTTTTTTTGACAGTGCTGCGGCTTTTATGTCCAATTTTATTTTTCCAAACAAACTCAGTTCCAGGAGAATTGTGTTGAAAGTTTTTATCAACGCAGTGTCTTTTCTCATGTCTTTTGATTCAAGTTGCTGCGCGGCGACGAGATAAGGTTTCGCCCATCTTGAATAAAGTCTCAAAGAATTTACCTGACTTCTCAAATAAGTTTTTTCCAGTTCGTATCTTTTTTTCAACTCTTTTTCACTATGGTCAAGCCAAAGATTGAATTCTTGAATCCTTGGCTTTAAAATTCTTTTTATGACGTCGTTCAAATCAAGATTGTCAACGTCCTTTTCGTTGTTGACTGAAAGAAATGCGTGAATCAGCGTCTGAAATCCGCCCTGGAATGACATCGCCTTGACGCTTGAATTTCCCTTTGTCGCGTCAACTTTGTCAAGCCAGATTTGCTTTAATGAAAGTCTTGCCGCTTCCTCGGTTTCTGTTTTTTTGGATTTTAAATTTTCGTAATGTTCAAGTCTTATTCTGAATTCCTTCAAGTCATAAATTATATTTAAAACGCTTCTCAAAACAGTATTGACATCACCGAGAATTTTTGCTCCCTGCTGCTGCATTATCGTCGCTCTTTGTCCGAGTTCCGCGAAGTGCCCGCTTCCGGGCGACGAAGCAAAATTGTCAATTAATTTTTCCGGACTTAAACCGCGATTCTCCATGAAGTCAACAGTCCAAAAATACAACGGCTCTAAAGTTTCAGACGAAGAATCGTAAACTATCTTGTGGTCTCCGAGAGATTTTGGAACTATCTCGTCTGCGGGAATTTTTTCAATGCTTCCGTATTTTGCTAAAAGCTCCTCTCTATTTTTGTCGTCGGCATAAAGCCACGGATTTATTTTTCCGAGAATTTGTTTCGCTGTTGCCATGTTTTATCAAAGAAACAGATATTTAAAAAATGTTCTTATCTTTTTTTCGCGAGAATCTTGTCTATTTTTTGTTCTATGACTTCAAGCCGTTTCATTCTTTTTCTTTCAAGGACAAAAAGCACGGTAACATAAACAACCCAGAAAAGCGTAAAAGCCCCGAGACCTTTCATCCATAAATTAATTTGGGCTATCTGTGTCGTCAATTCCGGCACAAGTTCTTCAACAGTCAGCGCCCCTGTAATTGCCATAAAAATACAAAGCAAACTATTTTATAAATCTTAGGAAATCTTAAAAACAATAACTTCCATAATCTTTGATGGGATTTTTTGGATTTGGAAAGAAGGAAAGAATTTTGGATTTGTCAATTAAAACGCCGGAACAGAAACCATTGACTCCGGAAAAAATGCAACCAAAAATTTCTTTGGATTCTCAGGCAAAACCCTCGGGATTTTTTGAATCTGTAAAATTGCAGCAATCGCAGCAAATGCAAGGTTCCCGAAATCAAAACGAACTCGGCGAGAGCAGAGAAAGTGCCGAAGACAAAAAACAGAAATTCATGAAAAAATTCCAGGAAACGGTTGATCGTTTGGAAAATTTGTCAACCCAGGTTTATCACTTGCAGCAAAGAATTGAAGTTCTTGAAAAGAAAACGAA
>CAZAOW010000100.1:0-2594 GCA_964487075.1 Candidatus Woesearchaeota archaeon
GAGCGTTACAAAAGCAGACGAGAAGATTCTTATTGGAAAGGAACTTACAAGAGGACTCGGAGCAGGAGGAGTACCAAGCAGAGGAAGAGAAGCAGCCAAGGAATCAATAAGCGAAATTAAAAAAGCGCTTTCAAACTCAGACATGGTTTTTGTAATTTCTGGAATGGGCGGCGGAACAGGAACAGGGGCAGCCCCGGTTGTTGCGCAAATCGCTAAAGAAACAGGAGCAATCGTCATCGGCGTTGTAACAATGCCTTTTGAAGCTGAAAAAGCAAGAATTGACAAAGCTGAATTCGGTCTTCAAGAGTTAAGGGAAGTTACAGACACGTGCATTGTTCTTGACAACAACAGACTTGTGGATATTGCAGGACAACTTCCAATTGAGCAGGCATTTGCAGTAGCGAACGAACTTGTTGCCACAATGATAAAAGGAATTGTTGAGACAATCACATTGCCGAGTTTAATCAACCTTGACTACGCCGACGTTTCCACAATAATGAGAGGCGGAGGAGTTGCTGTAATAGGGATAGGAGAATCCGACAGTTCTAACAGAGTCATGGAAGCTGTTAATCAAGCGTTAACACATCCTTTATTGGACGTGGATTACAGAGGAGCTACCGGAGCATTGATACACATTACTTGCGGTCCTGACTTGCAATTGCACGAATTTGACGTTATCGGAAGAACAGTCTCGGAAAATCTGAGTGCCGATGCATCGGTAATAATCGGAGCAAGAATCAACAAAGAATTTGTTGGAAAAGTCAGAGTTATCACGATAATGACAGGCGTCAAGAGTCCGTATGTTCTTGGAAAAGCAGTTGAAGAGAAATCTATGGCATCATCAAGAGAAATGTCGGACTTAGGCATTGAATTTTGGAGGTAAAAACCTCCAGCGGGTTTTTACGAATCCCGCAACCATTGATATTGCTTTTTTTATTTTTTTTATTTTTCTCTCTTTTTTCTATACGCGCCGAAGGCGCGTGGGGATTAATTTTATGAGAGATAATTGTGAGAAAAAACTCGTCCGCATAATAAAAGAACAGACTTGGTTGACGGAAGTTTTTAGAAATGTTAGGAATTTGCAATTGCCGGATTGTTATATTGCCGGAGGAATGGTGAGAAATACAATATGGAATTATTTGCATGGTTATCCGACGCATTTAAATCAAAAAGATATTGACGTTATTTATTTTGACGAAAGAGATATTAACGGAGAAAGAGAAAAGATATCTGAAAAATTTCTTAGAACCAAATTGCCAAATTTGACTTGGGAAGTTGTTAATCAAGCAAGAGCCCATTTGTTTAAACCTGGTCACAGTTTAATCCGTCCAAAGGTAAATTCTTCATGCGAATCAATATCTTATTGGAGTGAAACTCCGACTTGTGTTGGAATGAGATTAAAAGACGATTGTAATTTTGTTATTTGCGCTCCTTATGGATTAAAAGATTTATTTAATTTGGTTGTGAAACCAATTCCTGAACCGTTTAGGGATATAGAACTTTATAGAAAAAGAATACGGGATAAGAGATGGAATGAAACTTGGTCTAAATTAAAAATATTGGATTGTTAATTTGTTTGCGCCTTCGGCGCTTTATTGATGCCGTCCCATATCTAACTTTGTCAAGATATTTCACTCAAAGAATATTGTTAACACAAAATTTTTCATCGCGAGATTTATAGCTGATGAAATTTAAAATCCAGCATGACAGTTAAAATTGATTTTTGTTGTTTGTAAAATAAAAATCAAACATCAACTTTCTTCACGGGTTTCATTCTTTTGTTTCCGTAACTTTCAAAAAAAAGAATTTGATCCAAATCTATTTTTCTGCTCGGTTTTTCTTTTTTAAATTCGTAACCGACGGGGAGAACAGCTTCAACATTCATGTGCGCGGGAATTTTTAATTCCCTTTTTATTTGTCCTTCTGCGAGGTGTCCGACCCAGCAGGAATCCAATCCTTTTTCTTCAACTTTCAAAAGAAAGATTTGAATCGCCGCGCCCGCCTGCTGTTTTACATATGTCTCGCCTCTTTCTCCAAAAGATTTTTTTGTTTTTGCGGAATCAGAGGCAACGACAACAATGTAGGAAACTTCTGAAACAAAATCCTGCTGACAAGCTTCCGCAATCTGCCGGATTTTTTCCTTGTCTGAGACAATTATAAATTTTAACGTTGAATATCCGCCTGCACTTGGAGAATAACGTGCGGAGTCAATGCACTCAATAATGTCGCGCCAGTCCGGTTTTTTTGAAGAGAATTTTTTCACGCTTTTTCTCTGTTTTATTGCGTCGTCAAGTTGCATGAAAAAATAAAGCGGAAGAAGTTTTTAAAATAATCGTTTGGTTCTTCATAAAGATTTAATCTTTTGAATTTCTCAATTGCTTCATAAGGGATATCACACGTTAATCCAGGAATTATTTGTAATTGAAAATAAGAATCTGTTGAATTCCAAGAATCTCCAACAATTTGTCTATATCTGGGCATAAAATTACTATTTTCTCCACCATCAATTATTTTTATTTGTTCATTATCTTGCATGAATTTAAATCTCGGTAATAATTGAACTGCATGAAATCCATGAGGAGAATTTTTTAATT